>JABDPL010000302.1 GCA_013042825.1 Flavobacteriaceae bacterium
GAGATAGTCACTTTTGAAGAATTGTAAATAGGGGTCATAGAACAGGTCGTTCTCAAAAAACCGAACCGCTGCCAATGCAATAACAGAAAGCATGATCAGTATGTAGCGCAACGATTTAGGCATTCCGCAATCTCGATATGGTAAAACGCCTTACCCAGAACATCCAAAGCAGGAAAACCAGGCCGTATATGATCAAGGGAAAAATAACTGTATGTAAGATCTCACGCCTCCAGGGATAATGGTATAATCCAACCGACAGGATCACGATCCGGATAAGATTTATCGCGTAGATCATGACACTCCCCGCGAGAATATATATGATCATTCGTTTTGCGGTATCCCTGAACGCAATTATAAATGAGGCGAATAAAATAATTATGCTTACCGAATTACAGCCTTCAACCACTCGCGCAACGAATTTATCATTGATGATCAATTTCATCGATGGCTCATTCTCATGCGGAATCACTGCCGCATCATATCCGAGGTTGTCTATCAGGACCTCGCTTTGCCTGGCCGTTAGATTCGTTATAAAATCCGGATAAAACCTGGAACCCACAGAATAATCGAGATATATTTTATACCCGAAAGTGAGCACAAAATAAACCGACAAAAAGGTCAGAATAAAAACAATTACGGGCTTATAGGTTTTGAACAAAGCGACTGAATCGGTTAGTTGTTCTTCTTTAGAAAAACGATATTTTTACAAAAAAATTCTGATGAACTTCGACTTGTTGAAATCAAAAGTAACTCAAATAGTATCAAATGACAATGATACAGTTGAAAATAGGCTTTTTAAAACCTGTGACCTATTAAAGGAGTCGGTGCCGTATTATGACTGGGTGGGATTTTACTTCAGGAATGGAAAGAAGGAGGAACTGAGATTAGGCCCTTATGTTGGCGAACCCACCGATCATACGATTATCCCCTTTGGGAAAGGGATATGCGGACAAGTTGCTGTGAGCAATGAGAATTTCGTGGTACCCGATGTAAAGGCCCAGAACAATTATATCGCCTGCAGCATCGACGTGAAATCAGAGATCGTTATTCCGATTTTTGTTGAAGGAGACAATATCGGTCAGATCGATATCGATTCGAAAACCATCGATCCATTCACTCCGGAAGACGAGCGTTTTTTAGAGTTTGTTTGTTCAGAAGTGGGGCGTATTCTTTAGTTGTTAATAACTCCGGTATTTAGTGGAAAAAACGGCCTGCGGGCGGTTTAATTTGAGTGGGGATATCGTTACTTTTGTTCACCTATAACGCGGTTATCCATGAGCAATGTAAAAACCATTAAATCAGCCCTTGTTTCGGTATTCAGCAAGGAGGGTCTTGAACCTATTATAAGGAAACTCAATGAACTGGATGTTACCATTTATTCTACCGGTGGCACTCAAAGATTCATAAACGAATTGGGTGTGGAGGTCATTCCTGTTGAAGACATAACCTCCTATCCCTCAATTCTCGGCGGTCGTGTAAAAACCTTACATCCTAAGGTCTTCGGGGGCATTTTGAACAGGCAGGAAAACATCCAGGACGTTGCCGAACTGGCTGAATTTGATATCCCTCAGATCGATGCCGTTATCGTTGATCTTTATCCTTTTGAAAAAACTGTTGCCAGCGGTGCCGGACACCAGGACATCATTGAAAAGATCGATATCGGAGGAATCTCCTTAATACGAGCAGCTGCGAAGAACTGTGCCGATGTTATCTGTGTCTCCTCAGTAGAAGATTATGATGAATTCCTTGAGGTCCTGAATAACGGGCAAGGACGGGTTACCGAAGATCAACGCAGACAATTCGCAGCAAAGGCCTTTAATGTATCCTCGCATTACGATACCGCCATTTACAACTATTTCAGTGCCGGAAGTGAAGATAAGGTGCTTAAATTGAGTGAACCTCGACGGAAAGCACTCCGCTATGGAGAAAATCCGCATCAAAAGGGATTCTTTTATGGTGATTTTGATGCGTTGTTCACAAAGCTGCATGGCAAGGAGCTGAGTTATAATAATCTACTTGATGTTGATGCTGCAGTAAACCTTATGAATGAATTCCGGGGAGAGGATCCAACATTTGCTATTCTTAAACACAACAACGCCTGCGGACTGGCACAGCGGGCTACCATTAACGAGGCCTATGTAGACGCTCTTGCGGGAGATCCCGTATCTGCCTTTGGCGGAATTTTGATAAGCAACACCACCATCGACAAGCCTACAGCTGAAGAGATCCATAAATTGTTCTGTGAGGTTGTGATCGCACCTGCATTCACCGGAGATGCCCTTGATATTCTAAAAGGGAAAAAGAACAGGATCTTACTTATCCAAAAAGAAATTAGGCTTCCCAAGCAATTGGTCAGAACCTGTTTAAACGGCATGCTTGTTCAGGATAGGGACAGCATCACAGATTCAGAAGATATGCTTACCTACCCTACAAAGAAGCGACCATCAGAATCTGAATTAGAAGATCTGCTTTTCGCCTCCAGGATCTGCAAGCATACCAAATCGAATACCATTGTCCTGGCAAAAAACAAACAACTCTGTGCCAGTGGCACAGGTCAAACCAGCAGAGTGGACGCCTTAAGGCAGGCGATTCACAAAGCGAAATCATTCGATTTCCAGCTCGATGGGGCCGTAATGGCAAGTGATGCATTCTTTCCATTTCCCGATTGTGTGGAAATTGCTGATAATGCCGGAATCACTGCCGTTATTCAACCCGGAGGCTCTATCAAAGATCAGTTGAGCATTGCGTATTGCGATGCCCATGATATGGCCATGGTTTTCACCGGAAAACGGCATTTCAAACACTGAGATCAGCAGACCTGACCATATCAGTTTTTTCGAAAGTCCGTTATGGCTTAAATAACGTATATTTTCTTACATTTACACCTGTCCAAGACAAGTTGATTAATACCCTCAGATAATTTTATTGAGCCCATGGGATTTTTTGATTTCTTAACCGAAGAAATTGCAATAGATTTAGGTACTGCAAACACCCTGATCATACATAATGATAAAGTAGTAGTCGACAGCCCTTCTATAGTAGCACGCGACCGTATAACCGGAAAGATCATTGCCGTTGGAAAGGAAGCGAGCATGATGCAGGGCAAGACACATGAGAACATCAAGACCATAAGGCCTTTGAAAGACGGGGTAATAGCCGATTTTGATGCGAGTGAGCAGATGATCAGCATGTTCATCAAGAACATTCCTGCACTAAAGAAAAAGCTCTTTGCTCCGGCATTGCGTATGGTCATCTGTATCCCATCCGGAATAACAGAAGTTGAGATGCGGGCTGTGAAAGAATCGGCAGAACGGGTTAACGGCAAAGAAGTTTACCTCATTCACGAACCTATGGCTGCGGCTATCGGTATTGGAGTTGACATCATGCAACCCAAGGGTAACATGATTGTTGATATAGGCGGGGGAACAACTGAGATTGCCGTAATCGCCCTTGGAGGCATCGTTTGTGATAAGTCGGTTAAAGTTGCCGGTGACGTATTTACCAACGATATAATTTATTACATGCGTACCCAGCACAATTTATATGTGGGGGATCGTACGGCCGAAAAGATAAAAATTCAGATAGGGGCAGCGACAGAAGACCTTGAACTGCCTCCGGAGGATATGAGTGTACAGGGTCGTGATCTATTAACTGGAAAGCCGAAACAGGTTCAGATATCATATAGAGAAATTGCCAAAGCACTCGATAAATCTATTCTTCGTGTTGAGGATTCGGTTATGGAAACACTCTCGCAAACACCACCTGAATTGGCAGCCGACATTTACAACACCGGAATATATTTAGCCGGTGGTGGTTCAATGCTTCGCGGACTTGATAAACGTTTATCACAGAAAACCGACCTTCCGGTCTATATAGCCGAGGATCCGTTAAGAGCCGTCGTGCGTGGTACCGGAATTGTTTTAAAGAATCTGACTAAATACAAAAGCGTATTGATCAAATAGCAACTAGCGCATGCAGCAGATCATCAATTTCTTCATAAGAAATAAGAATTTCTTGTTATTCCTGCTGCTTTTCCTGTTCTCGTTGTCGCTAACCATACAGTCGCACTCCTACCACAGGAGCAAGTTCATCAATTCAGCAAATTTTTTAACAGGTGGCGTATATGAGTCGGTCAACTCTATTGGCAGATACTTCGATTTGAGAAAAGAGAATGAACTTCTCCTTGAGGAGAACAACCGGCTGAAATCAATTCTCTATAACCAGGAAGATATGCTTAGCAGCACCTTATTGCCCTCAGTAGATTTCAAGCTGATCACGGCAAATGTCATTAAGAACAGCTATTCGGCTACCAATAACTATCTTACGATTAACAAGGGAACGAATGACAGCATTAGTGCAGACCTTGGAGTGATTACCTCAAAAGGAATCGTCGGTATAATAGATAAGGCTTCCGGTAATTATTCCCGTGTATTATCCATTTTAAACACCAATAGCCGGGTTAATGCGCAATTGATGAAAACCGATCATTTCGGAACGCTGACATGGAATGGTGATTCTCCCCGATATGTGCAGCTTATCGATATACCTAAACAGGCACCACTTACTTCCGGAGACACGGTAATTACCGGTGGGCGGTCGATTATTTTTCCAAAAGGAATTCCTATAGGCACTATAAGTTCCTTTAGCCTGGATGAGACTGAGAATTATTATAATGTAGAGATAGAGGTCTTTAATGACATGACAAATATCGGTCATGTTCATATTGTCATAAACAAGAATAAAGAAGAGATCAAACAACTCGAATCTTCAGATGAATAACCAGGTTACCCTCAATATAATCCGTTTTGTGGTCCTGGTGCTTGTGCAATCCTTAGTCCTGAACAATATCAATTTCTTGGGCTATGTGAATCCATACATTTATGTGCTGTTTATCCTGCTGTATCCGATTCAGAATAACAGACTGCTTTTCATTTTTCTGAGTTTTCTTCTCGGTTTAGGTGTTGATCTGTTTCTTGATTCAGGCGGGGTGCATGCAGCCGCAAGCGTATTCATCGCCTATATCAGGCCTGTAGTTCTGAAGTTCGCTTTTGGCATGACCTATGAACATCAAACCGTCAAGATCGGCCAGTCGGAAATCGGTCAGAGGTTCACCTATATGGGCCTTCTTATCCTAATTCATCATCTCGTTCTGATCTCGCTTGAGGTTTTTAACAGTGGGAAAATACTTCTAATCTTGAAAAAAACGTTATTCTCAAGTATCTTTACGCTTATACTTTGTGTGTTGATCACAATTTTATTTAGCCAAAAATCTAAATGAGACGATTTCTACTCTTCTTTACTGTACTATTGGTTGGCTTTATTTTTATAGGTCGCCTATTCTATCTGCAGGTATCTGCCGGTGAAACCTATTCAATAGATGAGGATAACGCCATCAGAAAGGTATTCAATTACCCAAAACGCGGGTATGTTTATGACCGTAACAATGTTCTGCTCGTGGCCAATCAACCCTCCTATGACGTGATGGTCATACCCCGGGAAGTTATGCCCTTAGATACCCTTGAATTTTGCTCGCTGCTGAAGATATCGAAGGATGATTTCAAAACAACCTACGATCGGGCTTACCGCTATTCACCGCGACTGCCGTCGGTGTTTGTAGCCCACCTGTCGAAGGAGGACTATGCCGTTCTTTCTGAGAAAATGCGGAAATTTCGCGGGTTTTACATTCAAAAACGTTCCCTTAGAGATTATCAAACTACGATCGGTGCTAATGTACTCGGTTTTATCGCAGAGGTAAATCAGAATCAAATCAAGGACGATCCTTACTATCGCATGGGTGACCTTATCGGTAAACAGGGCATTGAGTTATCCTATGAGGATGCCATGCGAGGAACCAAAGGTGTGAAATATATTCAGAAAGACCGTTTTAACCGGGATATCGG
>JABDPL010000303.1 GCA_013042825.1 Flavobacteriaceae bacterium
TTTGTATTTGGTCTTGGGATTATCACTGGTGATGAAATTCAGGAATTCCTTTACATCGAGGGTGTCCTGCGTAATCAGCTCTTTCATGATAACATCCCGTGTTCCAAAACGGTACTTATCATGGGTTAACTGTGAGGGGATGGGATCACTTTCATAGGCCTTGCGCTTCATTTGATCGATATACCAATCCGTTTGAAATAAACTGGTATTGACCACTCTCACATCTGTACGAATGCCTTCGATCTCCTGGGCATACCAGAGCGGGAACGAATCATTGTCACCAATTGAAAACAAAATGGCATTGGGCTGGCAGGATTCCAGGTATTTCACAGCCATGGCGTGAGCGGTTTCCCGCCCGGAGCGGTCGTGATCATCCCAGTTTTGGGAAGCCAGTATGCCGGGAACCAGTATCAGGCAAACGACAGTGATAACCGGAATTAATATTTTGTGATTCAGATATTTTCTGAAGGCCTGATAAATGGCATAAACACCAATCCCGATCCAGAGTGAAAAAACAAAGAAGGAACCGACCACCGAATAATCGCGTTCACGGGGTTCAAAGGGTCTGACGTTAGTGTAAAATTGAATGGCCATTCCTGAAAACAGAAAGAACACCAGCAGTACCCAAAACCACTTCCTGTTAGTGTTGTAAACAAAGAGCAATCCGATTAACCCCAAGATAAGAGGCAGGAAAAAATAGGTATTCCTCGCTTTGTTATTCAGAACATCACTAGGCAAATTATCCTGGCTGTACCCGATCACCATTTCATCGATGAATTTGATGCCGCTTAACCAGTTTCCATGTAAATCATATTTGCCCTGGACATCGTCCTGGCGACCGACAAAATTCCACATAAAATATCGCCAGTACATATAGCCGAACTGATATTCCAGCATATATGCCAGATTATGCCCGAAAGACGGCCTGTCTACTTCTATATATTGTCTGAATTGTGTTAAGAATCTGCTATATTCTTCATAATCCACCAGGCCTTTCGACATATTCGATTTGAAGTCGGCAACAATTTCACGCAATTCATTTTGCATCCTGTACTCAGGTTTGATCTGAAAATCGAGATATCCTGTAAAAAGCTTGATGTAATTTTCGGCATGCTCTTCACTCCACATGCGCGGCAGCAAAGATGCATGATCACTATTGAAATTGGTTAGGGCATTGTCGTAATCATTAACGATAACGTATTCCCCTTTTTCATAGTCTTTTTCATATTTAGGCTTGTCATCTACATAGGGTCGCGTATCATCCAGACCTGAATATTGATTTGTGAATTGAGGCCCGTAAAACAGATAGGTCTTCGGATATTGCTCAAGATTGTAATAGGCCAGAAGTTCCCTTGCGCTTGAAGGGTCATTCTCATTGATAACCACATCGGCATTGGCCCGGATGGGTAACATAATCCAGGATGAGAAACCGATAAAAATGAACATCACACACAGTATAATGGTATTTGCCCATTTTAACTGTCTGGTCCTGGTCTGTTTTAATCCAAAATAAAACAGTGCGATGACTATCAATCCTGTAATAATCGTGCCGGAATGGAAAGGCAATCCGAGTGAATTTACCATAGTGAGTTCCATCCAGGAGAAGATCTTCAGAGTCGTTGGAAGCAGGAGTTTAAAAATGAATGCCAGCACACCCACAACAAGTATGTTCGCAACGATAAAATTCTTAATGGTAACCGGCTTGTAATTCTTGAAGAAATAAATTAGTCCAATTGCCGGGATGGTTAGAAGACCCATAAAATGTACACCGAAGGAAAGCCCGGTGATAAAAGCCATAAGTATCAACCAGCGGTTTCCTCGTCGTTTATGCATGTCCTGTTCCCATTTCAAACCCAAATAAAACATAACTGCCATGATAAGTGTCGCCATGGCATAAACTTCTGTTTCAACCGCATTGAACCAGAAGGAATCGGTAAACGTGAATGCCAGGCTTCCCACAAGTGCAGATCCCAGAATAGCCTGTCCCTGACCTTCTGCCATGCTTTGGTTTTTAACAACCAGATTTTTCAAAAGGAGTGATATAGACCAGAACATGAATAGTATGGTGAATGCACTTGCAACTGCACTCATCATATTGAGCATCATACCGATCTGGGTCGCATCTGTAGCAAAAATGGAAAAGAAAGCACCCAGCATCTGGAAGAATGGGGCACCCGGGGGATGGCCCACCTGTAACTTGGAAGAGGTCAGAATATATTCACCGGCATCCCAGAAACTAACAGTTGGTTCAACACAGAGGGCATAGGTTATTAGAGCAATCAGAAATACCAACCAGCCCAACAATCGGTTCCATTTTGTAAACACCTTATTCGACATTACATACAATTTAGCTCGTGGCGAATTTAGTAATAATTACATTACAGCTTCAGGTTTTTAAGTAAACGTTAAGTAATAGGGCTTATTTTAGATAAAATGTTTGTCCAAATAAAAGTTTGTTCTAAATTTGCAACCCATTGGCCCATGGTGTAACTGGCAACACGTCTGGTTTTGGTCCAGAAGAGTCTAGGTTCGAGCCCTAGTGGGCCAACTTTAAGTTGAAGTCTCAAACCTTTGTTTGAGACTTTTTTTGTGGAATTTATTTAAAATTGAAAATATGGCGAGAAGCCTGTCCCGAGTATAACTCAGGGAGCCCTACTAGACCGACTGAACGATGACAGTCATTCGGGCGGGGTGGGCCAGCAAAAACTCGCCCTTATTTGCGGATTTTTTTAATTTTGAATAATGATTGTCACAGATAACTGTAGGCCCGCTAAAAGGGCTGTGGTTGTTCCGGAAATCGGTATCTTATACTAGCCGGTTGATTCGTATTATATAAATGTGTCAGATCTTGAAGGTGATCACCGGCCGTTTGGCATGGTTAACCAGATCTTCACTGATACTACCGTTGAAGAAATGAGCGATACCCTGGCGCCCGTGAGTACTGATTCCGATGAGATCTGCATTAATGCTCGCAGAAAAATTCATGATGCCCAGTTCAACGGTCACATCATTATAAATTGTCACCTCATAATTATCATAAGTCGTACCCTTGGTAAATTCCTCTATGCACTTATCGGCTTCAGTTGTTGTTTTAAAATTGTTGGCCGTATTTATCATCACCAAATGTAACCGGGCATCGAAGGCTGTTGCAATTTTAACCGCTTGTTTATAAGTATCCTTATTGTCTTGGCTGAAATCTGAAGCAAAAACAAAATCATTTACCTCAAAAATATCATGGGGTTTCTTGATCACCAAAACCGGGACAGTGGCGTTTCTAACGACTTTCTCGGTATTTGAACCTATAAAGATCTCCTTTAAACCACTCACCCCATGCGAACCCATAACGATAAGATCGATATTCTTAGCTTCGCATATAGCAGGGATCTCATTGAAGGATTGCCTGAATTCAACAGTTTCGTGAACAATGAGTCCCTGCAGAAAGTCTTTTGACATGACCTCGGTAAACCGTTTATGAGCCAGTTTCATGAAAAACATGGCTTCGGGAAGTTCACTGTGCGTACTCATGGCATCAACCTGTTGCAGGGGCAGTTCCAGCAAATGAAGGAGATAAATTTCTGCGTCATACTTGTTTGCGAGTTGGGCTGCAACATGCAGGGCGTTTTCAGCCTGATTGGAAAAATCAGTTGGAACGAGGATATTTTTCATGTTGACGGTAGTTTTAAGTTGCTTAAAAATAGAAAAATTTTGACTCTTAACGTCTTGCTTAAGTATGAATAAAAATTGTATATTTGCAGTGCTGTAAGAAAAAGACTAATTGAGGGGACGATAAGTCCCCTCTTTTTATACTTTGAATGCTGCTAGAAAAAGTTCGAATTGCTATTGACTCTGCCCTGACTGAACGTCCGGACCTATTCCTTATAGATTGTATAGTTGACGAGGTTAACCGGATCAAGATCGTTATTGATGGTGATAAGGGAGTAAAGGTTGATGATTGTGTTTTACTGAGCAGGGCAATTGAAGGCAGTCTTGACAGGGAGACAAACGATTTCTCTCTTGAAGTCAGTTCTGCTGGTGCGACTTCACCTTTAACTCATGTTCGGCAATTTGTAAAGAACAAGGGACGGTCGCTCGAAGTTAAAACGGTTCAGAATGAACGTTTTACCGGTGAGTTGGTCGAGGCTGGAAATAACAACATCAAATTAAGATGGAAAGCACGTGAACCCAAGCCTGTTGGCAAAGGGAAAGTGACGGTAACCAAAGAGGTGGTTATCGAATATGAACATATAGAACAAGCAAAGGTTAAGATTAAATTTTAACAGGATCATTATGGAAAATCTGGCGTTAATAGAGTCGTTTTCTGAGTTTAAGGATGACAAATTAATCGATAAGCCAACATTGATGGCCATTCTTGAAGATGTATTCAGGAATGCACTGAAAAAGAAATTCGGGGATGACGATAATTTCGATATTATTATCAATCCCGATAAAGGTGATTTGGAAATATGGAGAAATCGGGTAGTGGTAGCTGACGGTGAAGTTGAAGAACCTAATCAGGAGATATCATTAACCGATGCAAGAAAGATTGAACCCGATTTCGAGGTTGGCGAGGACGTTTCTGAGGAGGTTAAACTTATGGATCTGGGCAGACGTGCTATTTTAGCACTTCGTCAAAATCTCATCTCTAAAATCCATGAGCATGATAACACCAATATCTATAAGCAATTTAAGGATCTTGTAGGAGAGATTTATTCCGCAGAGGTGCATCACATTAGGCACCGGGCCATTATTTTGCTGGATGATGACGGGAATGAGATAATTTTGCCAAAGGACAAACAAATACCTTCTGATTTTTTCAGAAAAGGAGAGAATGTTCGTGGGGTAATTGAAAGTGTTGAGCTCAAAGGAAGCAAACCGTCGATAATCATGTCGAGAACAGCACCGGAGTTTCTTGAAAAATTATTTGAACAGGAAATCCCGGAGGTATTCGACGGCTTGATCACCATAAAGCAAGTGGTTCGAATCCCTGGTGAAAAGGCCAAAGTCGCCGTTGATTCCTATGATGACAGGATCGATCCTGTCGGCGCATGTGTTGGTATGAAAGGATCAAGAATTCATGGGATTGTAAGAGAACTTGGAAATGAGAATATCGATGTAATCAATTATACGAATAACCTTCAGTTGTTTATATCGCTCGCATTGAGTCCGGCAAGAGTTACCTCTATTAAGATCAATGAGGAAACCAAACATGCCGAGGTCATCTTAAAACCTGAAGAGGTGAGTAAAGCCATCGGACGGGGCGGACATAACATCAGACTTGCGGGAAGATTAACGGGTTACGAGATAGATGTGTTTAGAGAAGGCGTTGAGGAAGATGTCGAACTAAAGGAATTCTCCGACGAGATAGACGCATGGATCATAGATGAATTCTCAAAAGTGGGATTAGACACTGCCAAGAGTGTGTTAGAACAAGAGGTGAATGATCTTGTTAAAAGAACCGACCTTGAAGAAGAGACCATACTCGAGGTACTTAAAATATTAAAAGAAGAATTCGAAGAATGAGAGCAACATAGGGGTTAATTGGATCATCTTTTTGGATATTCTGTTAATACACCTTATTTTGAGAGCACAGGCTTCATTATTCGAATAGGAAAAGCATTATATGGCTGAAACGATTAGATTAAATAAAGTTTTACGCGAATTGAATATTTCAATTGATCGTGCTGTTGATTTTCTGGAATCAAAGGGCATTGAGATCGAAAAGCGGCCTACTACAAAAATTACAGCCGAGGTTTACGAGATCTTGTCAGATGAATTCGAAACAGACGCGAGCAAGAAACAGAAATCAAAACAGGTCGGCAGAGCCAAAATGGAGGAAAAGGAGGCACTGCGACTCGAACGTGAGCGTGAACTTGAGGATAAACAAAAGACAGTTGAGACAGTAGAAACAAAGGTTGTCAAGGCAAAATCCACCTTATCCGGGTTAACACAGGTCGGTAAGATTGAGCTTGATAAACCCGCCAAGGAAAAAAAGAAAGCGAAACCCAAGACCGAGCCGAAGCCTGAGAAAGTTAAGGTTGAAAAGCCTAAACCGAAAAAGCCGGAAATAAAGAAAGAGGTTGTTGAAGAGGTAAAAAAGGAGAAGGTTGAAACTCAGTACAAGAAATTGACCGGTCCGAAATCCACGGGAGAAAAAATCGACCTTTCAAAGTTTAAAAAGCCTAAGAAGAAGAAAGAAGAGCCCAAGAAGGTTAAACCTGAAGCTCGTAAAAAAAGAAGGCGCATCAGTAAGGTGGGTCCTCAAGACCAGCAGGGTGGCAGAGGTGAAGGATTTAAATCAAGAAGAAAACGAAAACAAGTCGTCAAGGAGGAGCCAAGTGCCGAAGAAGTGCAAAAGCAGGTACGGGAGACACTTGAAAAACTTCAGGGTAAAACGAGTAAGGGTAAAGGTGCAAAATACAGAAGGGATAAACGTGATCTTCACAGGCAAAAAACGGAAGAAGAACGCGCAGCCATCGCAGCTGAAAGCAAGCTTCTGAAAGTTACGGAATTTGTAACAGCCAGTGAATTGGCTACCATGATGGATGTTCCTGTAACCGATATTATATCAGCCTGTATGTCATTGGGAATGATGGTAACCATGAACCAGAGGCTCGATGCTGAGACTCTTAGTATTGTCTCAGAGGAATTCGGTTATGAGGTCGAGTTTGTTACGGCTGATATTGAAGAAGCTATTGAAGAAGTTGTTGACAGTCCTGAAGATCTCAAACCTCGTGCGCCTATCGTTACGGTTATGGGACATGTTGACCATGGGAAGACGTCCTTACTCGATTATATAAGAAAAGAAAATGTTATAGCCGGGGAATCCGGTGGAATAACTCAGCACATCGGTGCTTATGGTGTAACACTCGAATCGGGACAGCAGATCGCTTTTCTCGATACTCCTGGACACGAAGCCTTTACGGCTATGCGGGCGAGGGGAGCTCAGGTGACTGATATCGCTATAATCGTTGTTGCAGCTGATGATGATATCATGCCTCAAACTAAGGAAGCGATCTCTCATGCTCAAGCCGCGGGCGTACCTATAATATTTGCCGTTAATAAAATTGATAAACCAACAGCCAACCCGGAAAAAATAAAAGAAGGGCTGGCCAACATGAACCTCCTGGTTGAGGATTGGGGTGGCAAGATCCAATCTCAGGATCTATCAGCAAAAACTGGGGAAGGCGTTCCTGATCTGCTGGAGAAAGTACTTCTGGAGGCCGAACTGTTAGAATTGAAAGCCAATCCTGATAAGCCTGCTCAGGGAACTGTAGTTGAGGCCTTCCTTGATAAGGGCAGGGGATATGTAGCAACAATACTGGTTCAGTCAGGAACCTTGAGAAAAGGCGACTATGTGTTGGCAGGAAAGCACAGCGGAAAGGTGAGAGCGATGCATGATGAGCGCGGAAATGATCTCGAAAAGGCAGGGCCATCGCGACCGGTTTCTATACTAGGCTTGGATGGTGCTCCGCAGGCAGGTGACAAATTCAATGTATTTGAAGATGAACGCGAGGCTAAGCAGATAGCAGCTAAGCGTACACAACTGCAGCGGGAACAATCGGTTAGAACCCAACGTCATATCACCCTGGATGAGATCGGAAGGCGAATTGCACTTGGCGATTTCAAAGAACTGAATATAATATTGAAAGGTGATGTTGATGGATCTGTGGAAGCACTTACAGATTCCTTCCAAAAACTCTCTACTGAAGAGATCCAGGTCAACATTATACATAAAGGTGTTGGAGCCATTACGGAAAGCGACGTGTTACTCGCCTCGGCTTCTGATGCCATAATTATAGGATTTAACGTCCGGCCAATGGGCAATGCCCGGCAGATTGCCGAAAATGAAGAAATCGATATCCGAACGTATTCGATCATTTATGATGCTATAAACGATTTGAAGGATGCAATGGAAGGCATGTTGTCGCCTGAATTGAAAGAGGAAATCACCGGAACTGCCGAGATTCGTGAAACCTTTAAAATATCGAAAATCGGTACCATTGCAGGTTGTATGGTCACTAATGGCAAGATATTCCGGAATTCCGGTGTCCGGCTCATTCGTGATGGTGTGGTGATTTACACCGGAGAACTCGCCTCACTAAAACGTTTCAAGGACGATGTTAAGGAGGTTGCCAAAGGATACGATTGCGGTGTGCAGATCAAGAATTTTAACGACCTGAAAGAAGGCGATGTAATTGAAGCTTTCAAGGAAGTTGAAGTAAAGAAAACACTGAAATAAAAAAAGCGACTATATCGGTCGCTTTTTTTGTTTTCATCGAGCTTATTTCTTCTTGGGTTTAAAGATAAAAGCGTTCCCGAATTTCTTTTTTATCCTGATCAGGGCCCTATCGGCCTCTAACCTGGTCCGGAAATTTCCCACCCAGATTTTATAATTGGGAGTTTCGTATTCCATACTCACTGGCCATTCGGAATAAGATTGACGAAATTTCATTCGTGTATTTTCGGCGCCTGACCGACTGCCATTGTAAATCTGTATCTTAAAGTTTTTCGAACGCCGGTTGATATCTTTTTTCAATTCCAGTAATTCATCTATCTGATCATCCTGGTTAACCTCTACCACAGCTTGTTGGGCATTTATATTTACCCCCAGGATCAGAGTAAAAAACGCGGTTAGGAGGTAGTATTTTATTTTTGTCGTCATATGGGCATTCTGTATTTTTGGCAAAGGTAAATTATATTCGGTCATATCTTAAAAAATCCCTTATTTAGAATTATTATAAATTAAAGACTAACACTTGGGTAACATTTCAAAAATTGAACATTAATGTTACTTTTGCGAGTGATTTTTATAACCGAATATTTTTCTTTATGAAAAAATCGTACCAAAGTTATTTAAGCATTATTGCTGATTACTTGAGGCCTCCAACTTTCCGATTTTTCAGTTCGAAACTCCTTGTTATAAACGCATTTTTTTTCCTGTTATTTTCCTGGTCTGTCTCAGCCCAGGAAGGTGATCCGGTTGCAGGTAAGGCACTATTTAATACAAACTGCGCCGCATGCCACAACCTTGACAGGAAAATGACGGGTCCTGCGCTTCGAAACGTAGAGGCCAGGTTGCTCGAGGAAGAAGGGCTTGATCGGGAATGGTTGAATGCCTGGATTAGAAATAGTGCAGCGGTTATAAAATCAGGTGATGCCTACGCGAATAAGATCTATGCCGAATACAACAATGCAGCTATGACGGCCTTCCCCCAGCTTTCCGATCAGGATCTCGCGAATATTCACGCTTACACGGCCACTGAGAAGGCGGCACCACCACCGGTACCAGCTGGTGCTGCAGGAGCGGCAGAAGCGGCCGAGTCAGGTGGTATTTCAAATGAACTCATTCTTGGGGCCTTGATCGTCTTATTCGTCCTGCTGGCCATTGGCCTGTACATGGTAAACAGAACACTGAGACGTTTTGCCGAAGCCAGGCAAATAGACATTGCTGAGATCACGGAACGCAAATCCTTATGGAAAGCTTTTGTGCAAAATGAATTCCTGATGTTGGTAACATCAATAGTGCTGTTACTGGCAAGTGGATATTACGCCTATGGCTGGATGATGCAGATCGGTATTGATCAGGGTTACCAGCCCGTGCAACCGATACACTTCTCTCATAAGATTCACGCTGGTGACAATAAGATCGAGTGCCAATATTGCCATTCCTCTGCGCGGGTGAGTAAGCATTCCGGAATCCCGTCGTTGAATATCTGTATGAATTGCCATAAATCGATTTACGAGTATAATGGTGAAACAACCGCCGAATACAGCAAGGAATTTTACGATGGTGAGATCAAAAAGATATATGCTGCCGCAGGATGGGATGATGTTAACCAGGAATACACTGGAGAAACCCAACCGGTGAAATGGGTAAGGATTCATAATCTTCCTGATTTGGCATACTTCAACCACTCCCAGCACGTAAGTGTAGCCGGATTGGAATGCCAGACCTGTCATGGTCCGGTAGAAGAGATGGAGATCCTTTATCAATATTCACCTTTAACTATGGGATGGTGCATTAACTGCCACAGGGAAACCAATATTCAGGTTGCTGATAATGCATATTATGAGAAGATTCATGCTGAACTTTCGAAAAAATATGGTGTTGAGGAATTGACTGCTGCTCAATTGGGCGGGTTGGAATGCGGTAAATGTCATTATTAATTACAAGAAGATAACTCATTCAAGATATGTCATCAAACAAGAAATATTGGAAAAATATTGAAGAACTCAAGCCCGGCAATGCTGATTCTGTCGAGGCTTTGAAGCATAAAGAGTTCGTTCAAGAGATTCCTGTTGATGAATTTTTAGGTGATAAGGATAAACTCGAAAGCTCTTCTACTTCAAGAAGAGATTTCTTAAAGTATGTTGGTTTCAGTACTGCAGCTGCTTCATTAGCAGCCTGTGAGGGACCGGTTATTCGTTCAATACCTTATGTGGTGCAGCCGGAGCAAATAGTTCCTGGAGTAGCTAATTATTATGCTACTGCAATTGCCAATGGGTATGATTTTGCGAGTTTATTGATCAAAACCCGGGAGGGCAGGCCAATAAAGGTCGAGAATAACCAAATGGCGCAAACCCATGGTTCTGCCAATGCCCGTGTGCATGCATCGGTTCTTGATCTCTATGACAGCTACAGGGTCATGGCGCCGATGAAAAATGGCGAAGCCAGTTCCTGGACAGAACTTGAAAATGATCTTAAAGCCAAGTTTGATGAACTCAACGGCGGAGGTAGAGATATTGTCCTCTTAACCCAGACATTTGCAAGTCCGTCAACATCAAAACTAATCGATGAACTAAAGTCAAAATATAGTAACCTCAGGCATGTAGTTTATGATGCCATTTCAGAGTCTGCCGCTCTTGATGCCTTTGAGGCAAAGTATGGTGAACGCGGAATGGCCAACTACGATTTTTCCAAGGCGGAGGTCATAGTATCTGTGGGCGCCGATTTTCTCGGTGATTGGCAGGGCGGAGGCTTCGATGCCGGTTATGCCAAAGGTCGTATCCCCCACGACGGAAAAATGTCATATCATGTTCAGTTTGAATCGAATATGACCATTACCGGAGGTAAGGCCGATAAAAGGGTTTCGCTTAAACCAAGTGAACAACGCGTTGTTCTGGCGAAACTTTATGGAAAGATCGCCGGTTCTGCAGTTCCGGGTACTTTATCAGCCCGACTTGAGGACGCTGTGGATAAGGCTGCAGCAGCCTTACAGCAAGCAGGAAATAAAGCTGTTTTGGTTTCCGGCATTCAGGATGCAGATGCACAGACACTTGTACTTGAAATAAATGCAGCCCTGAGCAGTGAGGTGATGAATACCGAGCAGATGATCAAGACGCGTCAAGGTAGCGATAGTCAGCTCAAAACGCTTATCAGCGACATGAATTCCGGGAAAGTTGGAGCTCTGGTGATG
>JABDPL010000026.1 GCA_013042825.1 Flavobacteriaceae bacterium
CGATAAGAGGCACGCCTATCATTTCGAAATTAACGACCGTATAGAGGTCAATTCCAAGGGTGCTAAGGCGTTGCGACAGATGTTTCGATCCTTGTAATCCCATTTCTTCCGCAGAAAACAAAGCAAAGATAATACTGCGTTTATTTGTATTCAACCGTTTGAGTTCCTCAGCTATCATGAGCACTGCTACTGTTCCTGCCGCATTATCGTTCGCGCCATTGGCTATGGAATCCTTGTTAACGGGTTTTGCTCTTTGTCCGATATGATCATAATGCGCCCCTACCAGGATATATTCATCTTTCAGATCGGGATCATTGCCTTCGATATAACCGACAACATTAAAGGCTTCCAGATCTTTTACCTTGAAGGGATCGCGATAGGAGTCGAAAAACGGTTTTATATCTGAGCTGGAAAAGACCTGCTCAATATATGAAGCCGCTTTTTCTATTCCCGGAGTTCCTGTGTCACGTCCGTTTAGATCGTCTGATGCCAGGAACGTAAGATAGGTCGTGGCCCTGATATCCGGTTTTGCCAGAACATTTTCTTCAACCTTGGCAGATTTACATGAGAAGAAAAGGAAAAGGAACAGCAGAAATATTAAGCGCATTTTTCTAGTTTTTGCTAAAGATATGAAATCTGAAACAGGCTGGTAAATCTCTTCAAAATTCATTAACTTGAAGGAAAATCCTTTAGAATGCCCATTTTCATGGATCGCCATAATATTGCTGGTGTGACATTAAAAGATGCCGCCGAGGCTCATCATAAAGATGTCGAATTACAGGACTCCCATAATTGCAAAGCCATGACCTATTGGGTAGATGAGTTAAGAGGAAATGCATTTTGTCTGATCGAAGCTCCGAATAAGAAAGCGGTTAAGGCTCTTCATAACAAGGCGCATGGCCTTATTCCGCATGAAATCATCGAGGTTGATAAAGCCCTTGTTCATGCGTTTCTGGGTCGAATTCATGATCCTGAAGCTGATGGCGACAAGGCATTAGATCAGCTGTTCGATTCTGCTTACAGAGCGATTATGGTGATCGAGTCCAGTAATTTCTTAAATCGTGTAGAGGCCAATCAGTTCACCATTTTCAATCAGAAATTTCACAATAGTGTAAATAAATCGATCAGGAAGTTCAAAGGCAGGATCGTTTTGCTCAACAATAACAGCTATCTGGTGAGTTTCGAATCTGTGACCAATGCTGTGCTTTGTGCCTTGAAAATTCAATCCAATTTCAAATATATCACGCCGAAGTTTGATTCATTCCTTCGTCGGCTTAAGATCGGAATAAGCGTTGGTGCACCGGTAAGCTCAAAACAACAGCTTTTTCAGGAAGCCGTCGATCTTTCAAAACATATGTGCGAAGTTGTGCAGGATCAACTGGTCATTTCTTCCGAAGTAAAAGCCATTTATGATCGGGAAAATGATAATGCTTTTTTATCGAGAGAGCAGGTTAGAATACTCAAACCCCGTGAAGAAAAATTCCTGATTCAACTAATGGATTTTATCGATTCACGATGGAATGATCCACAACTTACCGTTGAAGACTTTAGCCAATCACTCGGTTATAGTCGGTCCCAGGTTTACCGAAAACTGATGAATCTCACGGGAAAATCCCCAAATGTGTTCCTGAGGGAATTCAGGCTGCACCGGGCATTGAAAATGCTTTTCGAACAAAAGGGAAATATTTCTGAAGTGGCCTTCGAATCCGGGTTTAACAGTCCTACTTATTTTTCTAAATGTTTTTTTGAAAAATATAATATCCTCCCGTCGAAGTATTTACAACAACACGTGAATTGATATATTATCCGTTGAATGATTCAAATCTTTGATTTTTTGAATCAAATGATCTGTAATTTATATTCTTTGAGGCATAGCTTTATCTCATAGTTCAAGTTTAATCAAAACCAATAATTATGAGATCAATTCAATTAATCCTGACTTCTTTTCTAGCCCTTTTAATTTTAAGTTGCGCGGAAGAGGAGCAAACCATGGCCGATCAATTAAAGCAAACACTGGAGAACACATCAAGCCATATGTATGTTATTGAACGTAACATCCCTGGTGCCGGTGATCTTGACGCATCCGAATTGAAAGCTATTTCGCGATCGTCCTGTGATGTTATCGATGGCATAGGCAGCGGAAACATAACATGGTTGCATTCTTATGTAACCGGTGAAAAGGTGTATTGTGTATATCTTGCAAAGAACAAGGCCTTTATTGAAGAGCATGCAAAAAAAGGGGGCTTTCCTGCGAACACGATTGAACAGGTAGCCATCATAATCGATCCTGAAACGGCGCTCGAATAGCCAAATGAAAAATCCCATTTCGACAGTTGAAATGGGATTTTTGTTTTTTATACAATAAGTCTTACACAAGCATGGTCACCGGATTCTCGATGTAACCTTTAAGGGTTTCGAGAAATTGTGCACCAGTCACACCATCAACCGTTCTGTGATCGCAAGCCATAGACAGTTTCATGGTATTTCCAATGACGATCTGACCATTCTTAACCACCGGTTTTTGAACAATTGTACCTACCGATAAAATTGCAGAGTTTGGCTGATTGATAATGGAGGTAAAGGTTTCAATACCAAACATACCCAGATTTGAGACCGTAAAGGTACTGCCCTCCATCTCCTGGGGTGTTAATTTCTTATTTCTTGCGCGTACTGCAAAATCTTTGACCGCAGCATTGATCTGTGGGAGGCTTTGCTCATTGGCAAAACGCAGAACAGGAACCACCAAACCATCTTCAACAGCTACAGCAACCCCCATATGCACATGGTTATTCAATACCATGCGGTCGTCCATCCATCTTGAATTCACCTGCGGATGCTGCCTCAGGGCAAGTGCACAGGCTTTCACGATCATATCATTAAAGGATATCTTGGTATCTGGCAGTGTATTAAATTGTTCACGGAATGCGATAGCATTATCCATGTCAAATTCCACACCGAGATAATAATGCGGTGCGGTAAATTTCGACTCAGCTAATCGCCGGGCGATGGTTTTACGCATTTGAGAGTGCATGATCTCATCGAAATCCTCCTGTCCGCTTGGAACGAATTTAGCCACCTGGGCTGATGCAGTTGCTGCTGCAGGAGTAAAGTTTTCTATGTCGCGTTTTATAATGCGTCCGTTCTCACCGCTTCCCTGAACCTGAGCCAGATTGATACCACGTTCACTGGCCATTTTCTTTGCCAAAGGAGATGCAAATAACCTGCCATTGGTTTGAACCGGTGCTGCAACCGCAGCTTGCGGTTGGGGTGCCGGTTTTGCTTCCGCAGGCTTTGGTCTACTTTCCTGCTTTTCGGCTTTTGCAGCCGGTGCAGCTGAATATGATTTGGCAATGGCTTCAACATCGGTTCCCTCAGGTCCGAGGATTGCCAATAAAGCATCAACCTTTGCCGATTCGCCCTCCTGCAATCCAATATGCAGCAGGGTTCCCGAATCGAATGACTCGAATTCCATTGTAGCCTTATCGGTTTCAATCTCGGCCAGGATATCGCCTTCTTCTACGGCATCACCAACATTTTTTAACCATGTTGCAACGGTTCCTTCCTCCATGGTATCACTAAGCCTGGGCATGGTCACAACAATTACACCTTCCGGAATCTCGGTCTGGCCAACTTCCTCAGCGGTTTTATCATCGGATGTCTCCGGCGTTTCTTCTTTAGCAGGTTCACCATTACTCCCTGTTGTTGCCGCACTATTGAGCAATTCGGAAATATCTTCCCCTTCCTCACCGATAATCGCCAGCAGGGCATCAACTTTAGTGGTTTCACCTTCCTGCACCCCTATATGAAGTAAGGTTCCTTCATGAAAGGATTCAAACTCCATAGTGGCCTTATCGGTTTCAATTTCAGCAAGGATATCACCTTCTTCAATTTTGTCACCAATCTTTTTTAGCCAGGTCGCAACCGTCCCCTCTTCCATGGTATCACTTAATCGTGGCATGTTAATTATTTCTGCCATAGCTTATAATTTATGTTGGAGAAATGGATAATCTTCCTGTTCATAGACGGCATCATACATCACATTGATATCCGGATATGGAGATTCTTCAGCAAACTTTTCACATTCTGAAACCAGGCTCTTTACGCACTTGTCAATTTCTTTAATCTCATCTTCCTTCGCATATTTTTTCTCGAGTATAATCTCCTTCACCTGTGTTATCGGATCGATTTTTTTGTATTCCTCAACTTCTGCTTTCGTTCGGTAGTGCTGGGCATCACTCATCGAATGTCCTCTATACCTGTATGTCTTCATTTCAAGAAAGGTTGGCCCACCACCTTTACGCGCCCTTTGCAGGGCTTCATCAACTGCTTCCGCTACTTTTACCGGATTCATGCCATCAACCGGTCCGCTTGGCATCTCATAGCCACGTCCGAGTTTCCAGATATCAGTGTGGCTCGCGGTGCGCTCGACCGAAGTTCCCATGGCATACCCGTTATTCTCACAGATGAATACAACCGGTAACTCCCAAAGCATAGCGAGGTTAAAGGTTTCATGCAATGATCCCTGTCTTGCGGCTCCGTCTCCAAAGAAACATAGGGTTACGGCATCGCTATCGTGGTATTTATCACCAAAGGCAATTCCAGCTCCTAAAGGAATTTGTCCACCTACAATACCATGGCCGCCATAAAAACGATGTTCTTTTGAAAATATATGCATCGAACCGCCAAGACCTTTTGAAGTCCCCGTAGCCTTTCCGAATAATTCGGCCATGACCCGCCGGGGGTCTACACCCATACCAATAGGCTGGACATGGTTTCGGTAGGCTGTTATCATTTTATCTTTGGAAAGATCCATAGCATGAAGACAGCCGGCAAGCACAGCTTCCTGACCGTTATACAAATGCAGGAATCCCCTCACCTTCTGTTGAATATAGACTGCAGCGAGTTTGTCTTCAAACTTTCTCCAGAACAACATGTCTTCATACCATTTGAGGTATGTTTGCTTAGTTACTTTTCGCATATTTTGCTACAATGAGTGAACGATTCACAAAAGTAATACATTCGTCGGTTAACAGAAAACGGTAAATTGTAAAATTTCGAAGCCTGTTTTAAAGCTCTGACGGGTCAAAAATTAGGGGAAGCAAATTCGCTATAGAATCTGATTTAACCACTTCGCCAAATTCTCCCGTGAAGTAGATTTCAATCGGACTGCCCTGATTCAATTCATACTCGGCGATTGCCTGACGGCATGCTCCACAGGGGGGAACAGGATTGTTGGTGTCCTTGTTTCGTGAACCCGCGATTATCGCCAACTTCAAAATCTTTTTATCAGGATTGTTCGCATGTGCAGAAAATATAACCGTTCGCTCAGCACATAGCCCAGTGGGATAG
>JABDPL010000027.1 GCA_013042825.1 Flavobacteriaceae bacterium
GTATCCCACAGAAGGAAATATCTGGGTAATAAGGATAATTACGCCAATGGCAGTCATAAAGCCCGATACCACAGGATATGGAATATACCTGATATACTGTCCTAAACCGATCACACCAAGTCCGATCTGCATGATTCCTGCCAGCAAAAAAACCGTTAGAATAGCCGGTAAGGCCTTGTTAATATCACCATCGTTTGCAGCGACTATTCCGGCAATTACAACCATACTTACCGCGGTCATCGGAGCAGTTGGTCCGGATATTTGCGTATTAGTCCCCCCAAAAAGGGCCGCAAAAAAGCTGATAAAAATGGCGCCGTATAAACCTGCACTTGGTCCAAGGCCGGAAGAAACCCCAAAGGCAAGTGCCAGGGGAAGAGCTACTATTCCTGCAGTTATACCTCCGAATGCATCACCTTTGATATTTGAAAACAGTCCTTTTATCACGATTTAATAATTTGAGTTGGTTTTCTCAGAAAGATACAAAAGTTATGATGTTCAGCTGGTCCCGGCTACTACTTTCAAAGAATTGATTCATGTATCCCAATTCGAATCGAACAGTTTTGTTCAGCTGGTATCCCAGACCGCCATATAACCGGTTTCTATCGAATACGGCAGATTCTCCGTTAAGAAAAACCTCATCGTATATCGACAGATACCAGGGCCCTGTCCCGGATTCATCGGATTTTAACGGGATATTAAAACTCAAAAAATATCGGAATCGAAGCCTAAAATCCGATTCAACAAAACGCTGCTCAAAACGATAGCGATGGGTCAACTTCACCCGGCCAAGCTGTTGTTTCGTAAGGAACTGCTGATAGATCCGATGTTCATTGACCTGGACTTTATCATCAGAATCCCCCACATAATTCTCTGAAGCGATAAAACCATAACCCAATAACAGGTTATGGTTATTTTTACCCAGGTTATATCCTACCCCTGTACGAAGCAACAGTTGTTCCAGGTCTCCAATGGCATCATAGTTTCTGTACTGAACCTCATGATGCCAGTTCCATTTTGGGTTGAACTGTTTGTTTCCTAAATAAATGATCCAATTTCCAAAATCGGAGTCCTGAGCCTTTACCATTAACGGGAACAAAAGGCAACAGATAATCAGAACATTACATTTGATTTTAAAATCTCTTTTTATTTTCACATGAGATATATTAATCCACTAAGCCATTTTTGCTTGCTCGTTTGAAAGCAGAATAGGAACATCAATTCTTCTTATAAGTTCTGAAATTTTATTGTATTTCGAATGCTCTCCCGTTTTTCTTCTGTTTAAAAATGCCAAATTGACGTTGCTTATTGACAAATAATTAGCTAGATTCTTTATTGAATTAGCATTTTGTTCAAATACGAATTCCACCGGTTTATCATTACTTATCAAATCTTGATTTTCTGATTTCTTTCCAATTTTAAAGGCTTTTAACGGGGTCATGGTCTTCGCCATCAGTGCTTCCTCCAACGCCATGGTCGGATATTCAGAATAATCGTCAAGCAACCCTAAAGATAAGGGAGTATCTGGTTCCAACACTTTTTTATCAGAAGTTATCAGGATTGACCCCTTGAATGTTTTAAGGATGAATTCGGTTATGTTATCATCGGAAATCTTTAACGGGCCTGGCTTTCGTTTACCCAAAACAATAATATCCGGGTTCGATTTCCTTATATATTTCTCTAATTCAGACTTTATATTGCCAAAAGAAAACGATGAGTCTATCTTCACATCATACGCATTAGAGACCGTTTCCAACAGTTCTTTGATCTTCTTTGCTGTTGAAACATGCTGTTTGACAAGCGTTCTTCTGGCGGCGAATTCGTTTTCTTGCTTGATAATTTCAGTTGGTTTCTTAACATGGAAGAATTCCACTTTTGCATCTAACATCTTTGCCAGGCTGGCTGTGCTCTTTAAGGTACTTATTGTTGATTTTTTTAAATCGGAAAGCACTAGAATTTTGAATTTTTTTTCTTTCATAATATTTGAGTTTAAACAATTTTTGGATTTAGTTTAAAGAATTCGATAAAACTGTCCGGGTTTTCAATAACGCCTCGTTCGGAAATCAAATGGATATCGATATGTCGTTCTTTTGCCTTAAAGGCAAAATCCTCCAAAATCTCGATGATATCGTTGTCCAAATAACGCGTTTTTCTAACATCAAGCTCTAAATAGGTGTCTCTTGGAAGGCTGTCTAATTCATTCAGAATAGCACCTTTGTTAAAAAAAGTCACTTCCTCAGCCAGGGTCATTTTTATCTTGTGTTTTCCATTACTTTTATCCTCGATATGCAAAAAGTGAGAGTTTTGGTAGCTTTTGATAAGTATTACTACAATACCAACTGCCAGACCCAGCCCAATTCCTTTCAACAGGTCGGTAAAGACTATTCCGAGAACAGTTACAATAAACGGAATGAATTGGTTTCCTCCCAGTTCATACATCTTTCTAAATAGGGCCGGCTTCGCCAACTTATAACCCACAACCAGCAGAACCGCTGCCAATACAGCAATAGGAATGATATTAAGCAACCTGGGGATCAGTATTACGGACCCCAGCAGGAAAAATCCGTGAATGATTGCAGACATCTTTGTCTTTCCTCCCGATTGGATATTCGCAGAACTTCTTACAATAACCTGGGTTATGGGAAGCCCTCCTATAAAGCCAGAAATCATATTTCCGGCACCTTGTGCGAATAATTCGCGATTTGTTGGAGTAACCCGTTTTTCAGGGTCTAACTTGTCTGTGGCCTCTACACAAAGTAAGGTCTCCAAACTGGCAACAATGGCTATTGTTGCACCCGTAATCCAAACGGCTGGATTGGTAATTTCAGAGAAATTAGGAAATGAGAACTGGGCCAAAAATGAAGAAGTATCTTCAGGAACGGGTACCGTAACCAGTTGGGTGGCTTTTATTCCTATACTGGAATCCTGGGTGAAAATGTAGTATAAAATTCCGAATACTACAGCCACTAATGGACCTTGAATAAGTTTAAATATTTTAAACTTCTTTCCTAAATACAATTCCCAGAACAATAGGATTCCTAGTGAAATTACAGAAACTATAATCGCTCCCGGGGTAATGTATTCCAACATATTGATCAATTCGGAAAAGGTGTTTTCCCCGTCAACCTGGTTGAAGGCAAAGTCTCCTTCAAGGGTTTTATCGTACCCAAATACATGAGGTATTTGTTTTAAAAAGATAATAATTCCGATTCCTGTAAGCATGCCCTTGATCACAGATGAGGGAAAATAGTAACCGATAATCCCTGCCCTAAGAACACCTAGCAATAACTGAAGCGCCCCTCCGATAACAACGGCCAACAGAAAAGTTTCCCAACTGCCTAAAGTGGCAATAGCTCCTAATACAATCACGGCTAATCCTGCAGCCGGACCACTTACTCCCACTTGGGAACCACTAAGGCTTCCAACAACAATTCCTCCTACAATTCCCGCTATTAAACCCGAGAAAAGCGGGGCCCCGCTGGCCAACGCAATACCCAGACAAAGGGGTAAAGCCACGAAAAATACGACAATACTCGAAGGCAAGTCGTTCTTGATATACTTGAACATAAATAAAGATTTGCCCCGGTGAATACCGGGAATTAACACTAATTCTTAACTAAAAAAATAAATCGAATTAAATGTTCGCAGGTTCCGGTGGGGGAGAAATAAGCTCGTTGTAAAGTGAAGAGTAGAGATTTGCATAGTGATGTAGTATCAATAAATCCCTGTCTGATGATTCGAGCCCGGCTCTGAAATTCATTTCAGCGATCTCAAATTCAAGATCTTTAACCGACTCGTTGCCTTTTTTTTCTTCTTCTTCGCTCGCATCGATAAACACCGTGATGTCATATTCCTGATCACAGACCTGCACTATAAGCGGAGCAGAGACAAATGCCATGAATAGTATTGCCAGAACGGCTGCTATTTGCGAACGTTTTATCATGATTGGTTACGTTAATAGCAAATATATCATAACCCCCAAAGTAAAACGTTAAATAAAATTTAAAAAACGTTCAATAATTTGATGTCTTCAATGGAGATCCATCCGGTTTTGCCATCGCTCAGGCGAATTTTGTACCAATTTTCATCATAGGCCTCCAAAACCTGGATCTTGGTGCCCTCATGAAGATTGAAAACGATCTCACTTCTTAAGTTCGGGTCGGAACGAACCTCCGATTCCTGGGCAAATACAATAGCCGGATTGTCTCTCTTTTCACTATCAAATCTCTGAAAAGCAAAGGTCAATACGCATAGAGATAAGGCCAGGCTAACAAAACTGCCTAGAAAGAGAAATCGCTTCTTATTGGTTGAAACCGAAAAATAATACATGAGGAAGAGTAATACGAACAACAGCATCAAGGTCACTGCCAATATGGCCCAGGTATCATAGGAGAAGGATTCGACAATAGAACTATATACTTTGCTTATCCCGATCTCCGGAACGGTATCAATGGCATCGATGGTCATATTCTGAGCAAAGGCCAGGTTATTTTGGATATCGGCATCCTTTGGGTCCAGTTGCAGGGCTTTTTCGTAATAAAAAATGCTGGGCGCCACCTGATTTGTTTTGTAATAGCAATTACCCAGGTTGAAATAGAGTTCAGCCGAATGTAAATCCGCATCAAGTATCGATTCATAAAGTTGAATAGCGTCCTGATAGCGCCCTTCATTATATGCGCTATTCCCGGCATAAAATGCTTCAATACCAGATTGAGCGCTAAGCTGGAGCGAGCAAACGATTAACGATATTGAAAGAATACTTCTCATTTTTAGATGTTGACCCTTTTAACGGATCTGCTTATCGATATTTGAAATTACCTTCGATGCCTTTTCATAATCTTCCTGCATAGCAGCCCTGGTGCTGGGCGTGAATCTGGCAATCTCACAACTCTGCAAAAGCTGAAGAAAACCAGTTACAGTTTCATCAGCAACCTTTCTGCCTCTGAGAAGTTCATCGATCTTCTCTTTACTGAATTCTGATGTTTCCAAATTGATCTTAGCCTTGAGATAATTGTGCAAGGCCATATGCAGCGCTTCATAAAACTCTTCTTTATCGCCTATGGCTTGTCTTGCTTCACCAAGGAATTTTCGGGCCAGCCTGTCTGCCTGACGTTTCTTATTCCCCAATAGGTCATTTTCCCTGGCTTCCTGTCTTCGCCTGACTAAAATAGCTAACGGAATTGCCAGTATAGGTGCTAAAAGACTGGTCCAGAACAACTTGCTTTTAAAAAATGTGCTTTTTTCAGTACTCACAAGTTCCGTATTGGTCTTAAATGTCGCAAACAGGTTGGCTGCGGTTACAATTTCCTTTTTAGTATTTACTGTTTCGGCATTGACCGCATTGTTTAAAGGTCCTTCATCTACATTGATGACCAGTTCTTTTGAGGAGATGGTTTCATATCGCTCAGTCTTCGGATTGAAATAGGAGAACGAAATGCTGGGAATGGGATAACGCCCCTGGTATGAGGGAACAATGGTATAGGAATCAGATATCTTACCCTGCATGCCTCCTAGATTGGTCTGCACGCGCTCATCATGCTCAGGTTCGTAGACCTCAAGTGAACTGGGTAGATTGAGTTTCGGTAATTTAAAAAGCTTCAGGTTTCCCTTGCCCGATACCTCAACTTTGGCTACAAGGGCTTCACTTGCTTTTAATTCATCTTTGGTCGTGGACACAAAAAATGAAAACTCGCCTACAGCACCATTAAAGTTTACTGGCTTGTTAGCTTCAGGCAATGGTTTCACCCTTATTGTGCGATTACCAGCTGCAACGGTCTTATTAACCTTACGCATTATCCTGCCGCCAAAGATATCCCGCCTGTTCGAAGGCACTTCAACAGTGATATCCATAACAAGAGGTTCAATATCTAATTTTCCCGTCTTCTGCGGGTATAAAACAGTCTTACGCAAGACAACAAAGCGGTAATCCTCTCCTTTGTAGGAACCATTCTGTACTTTAATACCTTTCATATCGATATTCTGGCTCCAAAAATCATTATATCTCGGATTGTCTATCTCTCTCCAATTGCTCACCCCCAGATTTGGCGAAACATAAAGCTTATAAACCACATATATAGCCTCGTTGATGTAGGGGTTGGTTTTGGAGACCTCGGCCACGAGGTGAATGTTCTGAGAAACGATATAATCAGGATCATTGGGATCCCTAGGCTTGCTAACTGCTGCCGTTACCTCAACCGTAATCGGTATGGTTTTGTAAATATTCCCGTTGATCTCTGTAGTAGCCTGGCCTATGGTAAAGGTTCCTCTTTTTTTCGGAGCCAGGAAATAACTGTAAGTCTTTGAATAGGTGCGCTTCCCATTGATCCATGAATTGCTTATGGAATGATTCGGGCCTCCAACAACCGTAAAATTTTCGAAACTGGGTGGATTGAAATTATCCCCATCCTTGTTCATGACAAAATCAACTCGTAATCGCTCATTGATCCCAAGGCTTTTCTTGCTCAATTTGGCTTCAAATTTGACCTCTTGAATTTCATCCTGAGCAAGAACAGGACCTGCGCTTAAAAGAAAACTTATGCTTAATATGATCCCAAAGATTTTCATCATTTACCAATCTTTTTCCGTTCGAACTTTTACGCCTTTTGTCTTGCGCGCATTGATCTTTTCCTGCACTTTCTTTTCCTGATTATTCATAGCCTCCAGTAAATTCCTTACCTGCTGTGGAGATAATTTACCCGGTTGTTGTTGTGGCTTCTTATTTTTATTACCGGGTTGATCTTGTTGTTTATCGTCGCTTTCATCACTTGGTTTTCCTTTATCATCTTCATTTTCATCACCTTCATTTTGATCTTGCTGATCATCTCCATCACCCTCGTTTTCCTCATTATTCTCACCCTGGTCCTTTTGATCTTCACTGTTATTATTCTCACTTTCCTTATTCTCATCTTCATTCTTTTCATCACTGTCCTCATCCTGGCCATCGCCTCCACCCTGCTCCTTTGCACATTCCTGGGCGAGTGCCAAATTGTAGCGGGATTCGTCGTCTGAAGGGTTATTCCGAAGTGCATTTTTATAAGCTTCAACGGCGTCCTTGCAGAGCTTCTGTTCCATTAAGATATTTCCGATGTTGTGAAAAGCAGCATGCCGTTCTTCTTTCGAATTCGCATTTTTCGCTGCCTCAGCATGGCGTAACAGGGACTCATCAAAGTGGCCCGACTCAAAATATGCATGTCCTAAATTGTAGCTGCCAATAGCATTGGAAGGCACTTTTGAGATCGCTTTGCGGTATTCTTTCTCTGCGGAAACAAAATCATCGGTAACCAGCTCATTGCCCTCGTAAACATAGGTATTCGACTCCTTGAGCGACAGATCGCCCTCCTGGCCCATACTGATTCCAAAGGTCAGAAAGGCAAGAAAAACCAATAGTTGATATTTAGCTGAAAGGCCCATGGTTATAATAGATTCGAATTAGAATATTACTAATTTTTTGCGGTTTAGATTCATAAGTTTTCGTTAAATAAATTCAGGCGTCTTAGCCAAGCTGTCTTGCGTTCAAGAAGGAAAACATCAATAAACAGGAAGAAAACGGCAAAGCCTATGAACCATTGGAACTGGTCCTTGAATTCAGCAAATTGCTTGGCTTCGAATTCTGTTTTATCCATCCTGTTCAGTATCTCCCTGATGGTCTCTACAACCTCAGCGGTGTTCTGGCCATTTATGTATTCTCCATTGGCTTCTTCGGATATCTCTTTTAAGGTTTCCTCATTGAGCTTCGAAATAACGGTTTCTCCATTATTGTCCTTCTTATAACTCAAAACAATATTGTTTCGCTTTATGGGAATCGGCGCTCCCTTAATATCGCCCACACCTACGGTAAATATCTTAATCCCTTCCTCTCCGGCTGCCTCAGCCGCTTCAACGGCTATATTGCTGTGATCCTCCCCGTCGGAAATGATAATGAGAACCCGATTGGTTTGTTCGTCATCATCGTAGTAATTCCTTGCCAGTTGAATGGCTTCATCTATCGCTGTTCCCTGAGATGAAAGCATTTCCGTATTCATCCCCTGTAAAAACATTTTTGCCGAAGCATAGTCTGTTGTAATCGGTAACTGTGGAAATGCCTTTCCGGCATAGGCAATTATACCAACGCGATCGCTTGCCAGGTTATTTATAATCTGGGTAACAAGCTGCTTGGCTTTTTCAAGCCGGTTCGGCGCAATATCCTCAGCCAGCATACTTTTAGAAACATCAACTGCAAAAACGATATCAACACCTTCCCGTTTTATCGTTTCAAGCTTGGTGCCGATCTTGGGATTGACCAGAGCCATGCTCAGGCAAATAAAGGCCAGAGACAATACTATTATCTTCAGAACGGATTTGAAAAGGGAGCGATTCGGACTCAATCGATTGAGCAAACTTTTTTCTGCAAATCGTTTTTGTGTTCGGTATCGCCATAGCAGCAGGAGCCCGTAAAGTATGACCAATACAGGAACGGCCATCAATGTCCAGAACCATATTTTTTCTTCCAACTGCATATCAAATAAAACTTCTGAAGATCGAGAATCGAAACAGGACTTCTAGAATAAGCAGAAGACCCGCCAATAATACCAATGGCCTGTACTTCTCCTCATAGTTATAAAACTTGAATTCCTCGACTTCTGTCTTCTCCAGTTTATCAATTTCTTTGTAAATCTCTTTCAATTTCCGGTTATCGGTTGCCCTGAAATATTGTCCGCCGGTAGCTTCAGCAATTTCTTTCAACAAATCTTCGTCAATCTCAACTTGTACGCGTCCGTATTGAAATTTACCATCACGTGACAATGCCACAGGCGATAGGGCCATGCCATTGGTTCCGAGGCCGATGGTATAAGTTTTGATTCCATATTCAACAGCAAGTTCACTTGCTGTAATGGGATCGATGAATCCGGAGTTATTTACACCGTCGGTAAGGAGAATAATAACCTTGCTCTTGGCTTTGCTGTCTTT
>JABDPL010000312.1 GCA_013042825.1 Flavobacteriaceae bacterium
CCCATGGTTTCATCTACTTCCACTTCCAGCTTTTCAGCCACTTCGCGCAGCTCAGATTCTCCCATTCCGGCAATATCATACCCGGTATATTGATTAATAGCTTCCAGTATGGAGATTCTGGGGTAAGGGGCCTTAAAATCGATTTCCTGGGCTCCCATCATGGTTTTAGTGCTCGCGTTGGCATCGAGGGCTACTTTTTCCAGGAGTTGTTCGGTCAGATCCATCATCCAGTGGTAATCCTTGTAGGCCACATAAAGCTCCATTACTGTAAATTCCGGGTTGTGGGTGCGGTCCATGCCTTCATTCCGGAAATCTTTTGAGAATTCGTACACCCCGTCAAAGCCACCAACGATAAGGCGTTTAAGGTAGAGTTCGTTCGCGATTCTCAGGTATAATGGAATATTTAATGCGTTGTGATGCGTGATAAATGGCCGGGCCGCTGCTCCGCCGGGTATGGGCTGAAGAATGGGTGTTTCCACTTCCAGGAAGCCCATCTTGTTATAGAAATCTCGAATAGTATTCATGATCACCGTCCGCTTGACGAATACATCCTTCACATGCGGATTCACAACCAGGTCAACATAACGCATACGGTATCGTTGTTCAGGGTCGGTAAAAGCATCATAAATGTTACCTTCAGAATCGGTCTTAGGCAGAGGTAAAGCCCGCAGGGTTTTGCTCAGCAGGACAAAATCCTTGACCATGACCGTTTTTTCTCCTACACGAGTGGTGAATAATTCACCCTCTATTCCTATAAAATCCCCGATATCCAGGAGTTTTTTATACAGATCGTTGTACTTCGATTTATCCTCACCCGTACAGATCTCATCCCTGTTGAAATATACCTGAATGCGGCCATCGCTGTCCTGAAGTTCGGCAAAAGAGGCTTTTCCCTGAATTCGTCTCGACATCAATCGTCCCGCGATAGTAACTTTTTTGCCCTCTACATAATCCTGCTGTATCTGTTCACTGCTGTGATTTACGGGATACATTTCTGCCGGATAGGGATCTATTCCCATTTCCCGTATTTTCTGAAGTTTTTCACGTCGGACGATCTCCTGCTCTGACAACTGCTGCATAGTCAAGATTAATTTTTTCCAAAATTAAGGTATTTCAGAAGAATGGTTTTAATCAATACTGAAGAAAATGTTACCTGGGTTACAAACTGATTTTAATCATAGTATAAACGTTTTTCTGCAGTTACTTTAGCCTTGTTTGAATAAGAGATCATTTCTGGGTCTCATAATTATTTTTCTATGAACAAATTAATATATGTGGTAATACTGTCGCTTGGGATCAGCACTTATTCCTTTACCCAGGAGTTAGCGCCCTATATCAAGGTGGGAACAGTAAATGCGAGTGTTGAGGAGGTGTCGAAATCGGTAATGGAAGCCCTGAAATCAGAAGAGTTTTTTATCCTGGGATCCTATAATCCTGCGAAGAAGAAAAACCTGAAGGTCATTGTGTTTTCGCGTGCTGACCTGTCAAGCAGAGCGGTAAAAGTAATCGATCGCGGTGCCCTTGCCGCTCCGATGAAAATCGGACTTATCGATTCTGAAGGCAATACAGAGGTTTCTTATACGAATCCGGAATATCTTACCCGAGCGTATTTACGGGATAACTTTACATCATTTAGTTCAACAATTAGCGATTTCCACAAGGATTTGAAGTCAGCACTATCTTCTATAGGGAATGAGTTCACCCCTTTTGGCGGAACAGTCAAGGCAGACAAACTAAAGAACTATCATTACAAGATTATGATGCCTTATTTTACCGATCCGGTTGAACTGGCCGAATTTGATTCCTTCGAACAAGGCTTGAATATAGTCCGTTCCAATTTGAAATCAGCTAAGGGAAATACCAGGTTGGTATATGAACTGGTTTATGATAATGCAAAAGTGGCTGTATTTGGTGTCGGACTATTTGATCCTGAAGATGGTGAGGGACATTTTCTTCCCAAGATAGGAGAGGGACATGTGGCAGCCTTGCCTTATGAGATCATTTTACAGGATAATGTGCTTACGATGTTACACGGAAAATACCGTATTGCTTTACACTGGCCCGATCTTACCATGGGAACATTTATGAAGATCATGAGCACGCCCGGTGATATAAAGGATTCCATGAAAGGATTAACAGAGTAATCGGGATAAAGTCCCATTTACAATAAGCAACAAGTATTCTAAGAAGAAACTCCGGAATTATGGATGATCCAAATTCCGGAGTTTTTATTTGTTAACTGGGTTTTTTGATGATCTCCCCAGTGATCTTCAATTGCATTCTCGGATTTCTGGCATTCGATTCAACGGTAAGCGATTTTGAGAATTTCCCGATTCGCTTGGTATCATAATTCACTTCAATCTGGGCAGTTTCTCCCGGAAGCACGGGTTTCTCAGGTTTACTGGCCAGAGTGCAACCGCAGCTGGTTTTTACCCGTGAAATCACCACAGGAGCATTTCCGGTATTCGTGAATCTGAATACGCGCAGCCCGTTCTCGTTTTGAGCGATTGTACCGTAATTGACCACTTCAGATTCAAAGCTCAATTCCCCGATTTTTTCATCACTTTGTGCCTGGATAGTATTGTAGCTTAAGCCAATAACAAGGGCAACCAATAAGGTGCCTGATCTCGAAAGCTTGTTTAGCACATGTTTAAAAGTCGTTGCATTCATGATATAAAAAAATTTAAGTTAGACAGGTCCAAACTTCAGGATTTAGATTCGTGAATGCTGGAGATTGCGGGTTGAAATCGGTACTAGTACCGGGGTTGAATTTTATAACTACTTCTTAAACAAGGCTTTGACTTCGTTCCTTGACTGCACCTTGAGTTTCCTGTAGATGTTGTTCACATGCGTTTTTACAGTGCTGACACTAACAAAATTGGCTTCGGCTATGTCCTTATTCGACAGATCAGATAACAATTGGTCCAGGATTTTATTCTCCTGTTGGGTCAGATCACTTCTCAAACCGGATGAGCGTTTACGTTTGTTTTTACGTATTCTGAATAGCAAGAAAACATTTCCCAAAAGGGAGATTCCGAGCAAGGTGTAGATCAATTCCCTTGAAAGAAAACCGGAATCATTTCTGTTGATGCTATACTTGTCGGCTGCGATTTCGTTAGAAAACTGATTAGTATAAGTTGAATTTGGATAGACTGAATTCAGCCGATCTTCAAGGTTGATATAAAAATCATTGGCGACCAGGTCGTTCAAATAGAAATTATACAGGTCTGAACCCCGTTCCGATATAAAGGCAAAGGTGTATAGTTCAGCTAAAGGCTCATCCAGGTTTTTGCTGAACTCTTGCATGGTACTGATCCATTTCCGTGAGTTCAGTTTCCTGTTCGCTTCAGACCGAAATTCACCAAATGCGAATCGCATTTCCTCTTTTAAGGAATCGATCTGCATCAGGGCCATTGCCTTTGGATTACTCGATTCCAGCTCACAAAACATCTGTTTATCGAAACTGAAAGGAAATTGGATGGTATCGGTATTCCGCGCAATAAATAGAACCTCTTTTGAATCGGGACAATGACCCGAAAAATGATTGGAGTTTTCAAAACCATTTTCACAATTGTCAACATGAATACGGTATATGCGATACGCATTTTCCAACTGATCCCCGCTGAACTCAAAGTAACCCATGCTGTCTGCCCCTGTTCTTGCAATGATCTGCTCAGAATACACCCCGGAAAGCTTACGGTAATCTTCTATGAGCGACAGGTAAACATCGCCCTGCCAGCGCTGGTCGTCGACATGGCCCGAGAACATATACTGTGCCTGGGCTTGATTGCTTATGAAAAAGAAAGCTATTAGCAAAAGTCGTTTCACGGGTTCAATCTACTATATTTTATTCAGAATCGATGTTAAAAAAATACAGCCGAAATGCATGTAACAATAGATGGGAGTTAGCGTCAAATAGGTGTTACATCAATCAAATAAATCCAATACATGAGTTTTTGGCGTGTTTTGCTGGCGATTTTCTTTCCGCCCCTGGCCGTGATCGATAAAGGTTGTGGCAGTATCTTAATCGTATTTATTCTTTGGCTTTGTGGCTGGGTCCCGGGCGTGATTGCAGCTCTTGTAATACTGAATAACCCTGAGCGGTAAACCCGGCATAGACTTGTTAATTTGTGATATCTTTGCAGTCTATGAATAAAATGGTTTATTCGGAGGATCTTGGCCTGATGGACTATAAAGACTGCTGGGATTACCAGGAGGAATTGTTCAAAGGTATAGTAGACACCAAAATCAAGAATAGAAGGGAAGAGGCAGGTCTTCAAACCTCTAACTATTTTCTTTTTGTTGAACATCCGCATGTCTATACGCTTGGGAAAAGTGGTGATATGTCTAATCTCCTTGTGGATGAAGAACAATTAAAGGCCAAGAACGCAACTTTCTACAAGGTAAACCGGGGAGGAGACATTACTTACCACGGTCCCGGACAAATTGTGGGTTATCCAATATTGGATCTGGATAATTTTTTCACCGATATTCACAAATACCTGCGATTGCTTGAGGAAATCATAATTCTTACCCTGGCTGAATATGGCTTGAAAGCAGAACGAAGTCCGGGCGAAACCGGTGTTTGGTTGGATGTTGGTACTCCATTTGCCAGAAAGATATGTGCTATGGGTGTTCGCGCCAGTCGCTGGGTTACCATGCATGGCTTCGCTTTGAATGTAAATGCCAACCTGGGATATTTCGATCTGATGATCCCTTGCGGAATTCGGGGTAAGGCCGTGACATCATTGAATGTTGAGTTAAATAAGCAAATTGTTGATGAAGATGAGGTTAAAGAAAAATTGCTTAAGCATTTTGCTCACCTCTTCGAAGCTGAATTAAAAATAAAAACAGCGTCCATATGAATATAGGTGTCTGGATTGCTGTAGCCATTGCAATATTTGTTGCAATATATTTTGGAGGTAAGGCTGCGAACAGTAAGAAAAATTCCGATAAGGAATAAAAAAGAAGCGCCAAGGAACAATTAAACCTCGGCGCTTCAAGAAGATCGGGGGACTTAACGGTCAGGTCTTTTAAATTCTTATAAACACCACACGTCTGTTCTGTGCCTTTCCATCGGACGTATTGTTATCACCAACAGGATCCGACTCGCCTTTGCCATCGGTCTCCAGTCGATTAGAATTGATCTTATATACGGTAACTAGAGCATCTTTAACCGCTGCTGCACGCTTCTTGGAAAGCTCAAGATTTGCCTCATCACTACCATCGGCATCCGTATGGCCTACGATATTCAATCGCATGGACTCCTCCTGCACCAATACCTGGTAGATCTGCCGTATGATGCCATACGATTGCGGTTTGATATTTGCAGATCCCGAATCGAAAAGTATCCCATTTGTTGAGATCTGGCCCTCCGTCATTAGTTTGCGCCTCAAATCTACTCCGCCCTCCGCAATTTTCAAATTTTGTATAAACACCTGTTCTTTGCCGTCTTCAACGTAATTTGTTCCTATTTTAAGGTATTTCAAAACGGCACCAGGTGCTATAAATTGAGGTATATCCACATATTTCTTCTGGTTAACCCAAAGCCGGAAACGCCGCTTATTAACCGCGATTGAAACGTGTGGTTTGTTCAATATTTCTTTTCGGATATCGGCGGTTATGACATTATTGATTTTTGAACTCCGATTGATATAATTAGTAACGCGTATGCCGATGGGATGATATTGGCAAAATGGCAGGTGGATTTGAGCATAGTTCGATCCCTTTCTGAATTCATCGTTATCATCGAGTATGATAATCATCCTTGAGGAGGAAGTTGTTTTTGAATCAAACCCATTGGTCAGCAGGTCAAATTCAATAGTATATTCCTCAGGTAAGGGCTGATCTAACAGCGGGTTGTAATAAATTTGACTTCCGGAAAGCAAAGTAAACCAATTGCCTTCTGCTTTATTAAGCCTTACGACCTCACCCGAACCATTAGTATTCCATTTCGATGGAAAATCACCGATAAAATCCTGGGAGAAATCATCGAAATATAGCAGTTTGTCTCCGGGTACAAAATCGAATTTACTGTAAATCTCAAGGTTGTCAGACACATTCTCAGCTTCATCGGAGGAACCATCGTTCGATTGCCCGGTATCCCCGCTAGTAGCGGTATCCTCAGTCTCTGAGGAAGGTTCGTCTGAGGGTTCGTCCTCATCTTGTTTACGATTTTCCGTCAGGAGTTTTTTAGCTGTGGTAATGCTATAATTTAAGGCCTTTTTCGCGCGGTTCATTTGCAAGGTTGCCTTGCCTTTTTTCAACATACTTGCACCATCAATATCACTTAGAATATTTGGAGCGCTGGCACTGAGTCCGGTCAAGTCGTCCAAAGCATTTTCCAATACGTCAAGATCCCCATCGTCCAGGGGTGTGCCTGCTTCGGCATAGCCATCGTACATATAAACCTTGTCATAGAGATCAAAGGATTCACGGACAAATCTGTCGACACTGCTAATACCAACGCGACTGCTGGGCCTTTTTAATTTTTTGGTTTGGGCGAATGTAAAGGGCGTGGCTAGGATGAATGTGAGCAAAACAACAATTATGTTTGCTTTTCTTTTGAACGGTATCATAATGTTTCGATTAATAGCTTTGATTATAATCAGACTACACCAGTAGACAGATCGGTATTCGGGGACGTTCGGAATGTGAATATGCTATTATAAGTTAGAAGGAAGCGACGTAAATGTAGAAATTAATTGATGAAATGTCAATTCAGACAATTAATTTTTTTTGTACATCACGATACTATTCGATTCTCCCTGAGTTACAAATTCAAGGTTTCTGTCGGAATCTGCATTATCAAGGTCGATAGTTGAATTACCATACACAGGAAAATTTGGAATAGGTTCAGCCTGGCTATCAAATAAATAGATCTTTTGTGATTGAAGATCGGTTGCTGTAACATAGATCTTATCATTGATATAATGGATCTTGGGTCGGGTGTATTGGCCGAAATCAAGTTCAACATTTTTCTGCTTTATGCTCAGTTTATTCTCATCCAGCGTGACCAGGGTTTTAGCTGTAGCGAAGATGCGGTGGTCATCGGTTAGTTTGAGATCCGATTTCTTTATTTCACCTTGCTGGTCTACCTGGATCAATTGTCCGTTGGCCGTTGTAGTCATGAAGGTATCTCTGTAGAGAAATATCTCATTCCCCGAAAATTCGACCTGCTCTCTGAAGCCGACCCGAACATTACCTCGTCTGTTGAGTATTTTCATTCGTTTTCCTGCTACAAAAACGATATAATCTTTATTCCCTATCCTGAAATGTTTGGGCTGGGTCTTTATAATATTTCCACCGGAGTATTCAAAGCCTCTCACAAATCGGGCATTCCTGTCGTACATCAAAAGGTCTTTCCCCTGCGTAACCAGAAAGCGATAACGCCTGTTATTATCATAATCGAATACGGAAAGCGGCTGGGTTATGCGATCGCCGAATCTCATCGGGAAGGCACCTACATGATTTCCATTTCTGTCGATTACATACAGCCGGTACGGTGTGGCAAATGCCAATTGCAAACGCCCGTTTCTGTACAGGTCTAGCTGTTTAATCTTACCTAAAACATTACCGATAAGTTTCTTTTTCCAAAGGATCTTGCCGGTATTTGATATCAGGTAAAGTGTATTATTAACATCCTGAACCACTATATCGCGTTCTTTCGTTCGGTGATTAATAACGAACTGAGGGGGCATAATTAAATCAGCTTCCAAAGTAAGTGTGAATTCTTCGCTTATTCCGTCAAGGGTAGCGCGCTCTCTATGTTTCTGAATTACCCCGTTAAAATGCGTAAACCCGATATCCTGTATCCATTGGAAGGCCGACAGGTTATAACCGTTAAGAGGCAACTGTTCGATATCGCTGCCAAACCATTCGCGTACCATAGACTTCAATCGCTCAGATTTAGCAACGACCGACAGCGAAGCAGCATCACTCAAATTGCTCTGACAGGCTTCGTAGGCCGCTGATCTGCCTATAACGGTACCGTTTTGATGGTTCACGATTACATTTTGTATAACAGATTCATTCGGTCCGAACACATAATGATCATCCAATCGCACGTAATGGGTTATTGAATCCGCCTTGATAAGAGGGTTAAACACCTGCGAGAATATATCCGGTTGATCAAATTTATAGATGTTGACATTTCTGAAGGTGCTTTCAATTTCCAGTTGATTCCTAAGGGCTTCATTCGTTGCCGAAGCATCAATACTCGTTGTGACAACAAAAGACTCCCTTCCAAAGAAAACCTCACCTACCTCACTCAACGTTTGAAAGAGTTCAATATTCAATAAGGAGTCGAGTTCAGCCTCTCGTAAGGGAATCAGCCGGTCAGACAGATCCTGGAAATCATTATAGGTAAAACTCAGATAACCGTCTGCGTTGTTCGGAACAATGTTCTTTATGCTATGTTCCTGAGGGACGTTATTAGCAAAGATCCCGAGGATCTGTGGAATAGAATCTGAGGGGTAGGTTAGGCCGTTTAGAAGAACACGTTCCGAATTGGTTTGTGTTTCCAGTATAGTCGGCCCCGATAAGTCGGACACCTCGGGTATTGTAAGCGCTTTATTAAAGGTATTCGCAGAATTGTTTCGCATCAGAATGGAGAAAGGCTTATCCTGGAAACTGGTCTCTATCAATTGTTCCAAATCGGGATTGGAATCAACTGTTCTTAAGTTGTTCAAATCTGAGACAGTTGAAGCGATAACAAAGCTATCAACAGTTTTAAGATTGAATGCTGCGATATCTGAAGATGGATACTTAAATAAACTATCGTCCTGCCTGGCGATTATGGTCAATTCGGGTGTATCAACACTCGTTTTTATGCATAGCAGAACAGTATCGGTGGTGTTTAGGTTTTCAAGTGCCAGTTCCAGGGTAGACTGACCGGGCAAGCCCAACATATTATCGATAAGGTCATTGGCGCGGAGGTCGGTCTTTGTGGTCTCCAGGTCGTAGATTGCCAGGACGAGATCGGCTTGTTCAGGAACCAGGTCGATTATTTTGGTGGTCGGTGCTTCCTGAAGTTGACAATTGTAAAAAAGAAAACCAATAAGTAGTACTAAAACGCGCTTCATGAGGGCATGCATCAACAGATTGTTAGGTTCTACAAATATAACCTAAAAATCGATGATTAATTGCTCCGGTAACAGCCGGAATGATCGCCGATGATATTTGGTTGGGCCAAATTTTTTAATGGCCTCCCGATGCTCTGCAGTTGGATACCCTTTGTTCTTTTTCCAGTTATACATAGGAAACTCTTCATGCAGTCTGGCCATGTAGGCATCCCGGGAAGTTTTGGCCAGTATGGAGGCCGCCGCAATGTTTAAATATTTTCCGTCTCCTTTTATTATCGTTTGAAACGGGATATTGTTCAGGGGTTTGAACCGGTTGCCATCTACAACGATGAATTCCACCTGTTCCAATTGTGAAATACTCTTATGCATGGCCCGTATAGAAGCATTGAGAATATTGATTCTGTCGATGGTTTTGGGATTGATGTGCGCAATAGCAAAGGACACAGCTTTTGCTTTGATCAGCGGAGCGAGTTCATCACGTCTAAGTGCCGTTAATTTCTTGGAATCATTGAGGATGTCATTTCTAAAATCCTCAGGTAAGATAACTGCTGCAGCGGTTACCGGTCCGGCTAGGCATCCGCGCCCGGCTTCATCGGTTCCGCATTCGAATCTGAATTCCGAATATTTTAACTCAAGCATTTAAATAAAAATAAGGACTTTACGTTATTTGATCTAACATCAAATTGCCTGATTAGTCTAATGGGATAAATTACTATTTTTGCCCAGGATACCTTCCGATTACAAGGTTAAACAATATTTATGAACCGTTTCCTCCTCCTGCTTATTTTTATTTGTTCTGTTGGAACCTCTTTTGCCCAGATCAGGCCTGTTCAGGTTGATCAGCAAACCCGGGATACAACAACGCAGAGAGGATCACAACGGAGTACAAGCAACAGGTTCTTAAAAAATCGCTTAATCAATGTGGAGGAATACAAGATAATTTCACGGGAGAATGACACCACTTATCTCGATACAACTCTATCCATTGCAAAGGACTATAAATTCAATTATTTGAGACGGGACAGGTTTGACCTCATTCCCTTCTCAAACACAGGACAGACCCATAATGCGTTGAGTCATGATTTCCGCACTAAGAATCTGATGCCGCTATTTGGTGCACGCGCCAGGCATTATAATTATATGGAGATCGATGACATCAATTATTACCATGTTCCAACGCCACTTACCGAACTGATGTTCAAAACGGTATTTGAACAAGGCCAGTTACTAGACGCCTTTTTTACAGCAAACACCAGCAGGCAATTCAATTTCTCTGTGGCGTACAAAGGCCTGCGTTCTTTGGGGAAATACCAGCATATTTTAACAAGTACCGGAAACTTTCGCGTAACGGCAAACTACAAGACCAAAAACCAGCGTTACCGGGCACGGGCACATATCGCAACCCAGGATCTATTGAATCAGGAGAATGGCGGACTGCAGGATAAGGACTTAGTGGAGTTCGAATCGGGGAATCCGGAATTTCTCGACCGTGGCGTATTCGATCCGGTTTTTGAGAATGCTGAGAGCATTCTGGAGGGCAAACGGTTTCACCTCGAACAGGATTATGCCCTGATCAGGCAAAAGGATTCCGTTAAATTCAATGAACTCAGAATTGGGAATGTGATCTCATTCACCAATAAATATTATGAATACCGCCAGAGCCAGGCGAACGAGGTTTTCGGACAGGCCTTTGAAAATGCGATTAACGAACGCACCACATTGGAAGATTTCTATGTGGAAGTCAATTCAAAATTTGAGAACAAGACCTTAGGAACCCTGGGAGCTCGAATCGGATATAATAATTTCAACTACGGCTATGATAAATTGGTTTTTCTGAATGGCCAGCGCATTGGCAATCGTATAAAGGGCGACGCCATATCGGCGGGAGGATCCTATGAGAAACAACTGGGGGGATTACTCGTAAAAGGTAATGCCGGCTTGATGGTAAGTGGGGATCTGACCGGGAATTTTCTGGATGCCGGTTTGGAGTACAAATTAAATGATGATCTTATTGCAGGGGGTGGCATTAATATAAATTCGAGAAAACCTAATTATAATCACCTGCTTTACCAGAGTGATTATGTGAACTACAATTGGGAGAATGATTTCGACAACGTAAAAACCAAACAGCTCAGTTTGTATCTCCATTCGAAAAAATGGGCCGATGTTGAGGTCGATATAAATACCATTGACGACTATACCTATTTTTCCAAAAATGCGGAAGGTTTTGTTCGTCCGTTTCAAAGTCCGAAGACCATCAATTATCTCAGGCTTAGGTTGAGTCGTGAAATCAGTTGGGGGAAATTTCATCTGATGAACACCATAAGATATCAAAATGTCGCAAAGGGAGAGGAGTTATTGCAGGTACCCGAAATCATAACGCGGAACACCTTGTATTTTGCAGACAATTTTTTTGAAAACAATGCTTTGTATCTACAGACGGGGATTAACTTCACCTATTTCACAAGTTTCAATATGAATGCTTATGATCCCTTGCTTTCGGAGTTCTATGTGCAGAGTGCAACGAGTCTGGGCGGCTTTCCTATGTTTGATTTCTTTATAAACGCCAAGGTCAGGCAAACACGTATCTTCCTCAAGGCCGAGCATATCAATTCGGCCTGGACTGGATACAATTATTTTAGTGCTCCAAATTATCCTTACAGGGACTTTACGGTAAGATTTGGATTGGTCTGGAATTTTTTCCTATAATTTTTGTATATTTACGATCCTCTAATCACACCATTTTCAAGAACTTATAAACAGGCCTTAAAAAAAGTTTGAAAATTTTTCTTCTAAGGTTTGTTAGTATTATAATTGGTTATATATTTGCAGCCGCTAAACACCGAAAGGGGTTTATAAAAAGCGAACAAACGTTCTAAAACATATTGAAATTGACAGCGTAAGAAATAATCGGAAACGATTGTTTCGACAGAGAATAAACCATTTTGAGTACTTTGGAAAATTCCATAGTTGTTAAACTTTTTTAAGAAACAAC
>JABDPL010000314.1 GCA_013042825.1 Flavobacteriaceae bacterium
TCATGTTCAGGCTTCTTCAACGGTTTTTCTGAGTTTTATGCGCCTGTCAAGGGCCTGAAGTTTATCCTGAACCTTGCTCTCGATAAAATCGATCACGCGCTCTTCAATCTTGATCTTCGGTTTATAAACCTTATTCACATAGGTTACACCGCCTGGCGACATGACATTAACCTCTACCAGTTTTCCACCGATCACATCAATGCCGACGAAATACAGGCCATCATTGACCAATTTCGGTCCGATCTGTTTGCATAGCGCCTTTTCTTCCTTGGTGAGCGAATGCTTTTGAACACTGCCCCCTGCCGAAACATTTGATCGATGGTCGCCCGATCCGGGAACCCGTCTCATGGCGCCTACCGGTTCTCCATTTAACAATAGAATGCGAACATCGCCCTGGTCGGCACCATCTATATAATCCTGAAGGATAACGTAATTCGATGTGCCATCGGAATTGGTTATATAGAAATCAAGAAGTGAATTGATATTCCCCATGGCCGATTTTTCAATAAGAATGACCCCAGATCCACCAAACCCGTTAAGTGGCTTTAATATCATTTTATCGGCCTTAGACTCCTTTATCATTTTGACCAGGTAATTCTTATTTTTCGATACATGTGTGGCCGGGATTATATTGCTATGCCGGTCGCCGAAAGCAGCGGTATAGAGCTTGTTATTTGCCTCTCGCATACCTTCGAGTGAATTGACGATAAACACGTCATCCTTTACCGAATCAAGGAAATTCAGCATAATAGGATCTAATGGCGGATTAGCACGGAAAAAGATTACATCAAAACCTGCAAGCGGAAGCATCTCCTCTCGCAATTCAGCCTTCTTGTAAAAGGATTTCAAAGATCCGGGAACTTTGTCCATCCGGCCAACCACGTTTACAAAGGCACAGGTAACACTATCTCTGATCGTTAAATTGGCAGGTGTGCACATGGCCACGCCATGGCCGCGTTTCGCACATTCTTTGATCAGGGCCAGGCTGGTATCATTCTCAGGATCTATCTGATCCCAGGGATACATTATAAAACATACATTCATCGAAAAATAATTGTGATCGAACTAATTTAAAAGTAGAGAATTTATTTCACTTCCTCATAATGATCGTCCCAATGTTTTGGTTTGGGTTTACCTAATTTACCCACCGATTTCGCAACTATCATCGCAACCGAGGCATCACCGGTTACATTGATGACCGTACGACACATATCCAGAGGCCTGTCAACAGCAAAGATAAGCGCGAGTCCTATGGCCAGTTTATCGGCCGGAAAACCGATTGATTCGAGTACGATGACCAGCATCACCATGCCAGCTCCCGGAACGGCCGCGCTCCCTATGGAAGCCAATAAGGCCGTAAGTACGATTGTTAATTGCTGGGAAATCGACAGCGGATCGGGCAATAAGGCCTGGGCTATAAATACAGCAGCCACAGCCTGGTAGAGACTGGTTCCATCCATATTGATGGTTGCACCCACGGGGAGTACAAAACTCGAAACCTCCTTGTCAACACCGATATGTTCTTCAACGCGTTCCATGGTTACCGGCAAGGTAGCCGCACTACTACTGGTAGAAAATGCCAGTAACTGGGCCGGTGAGATCTCCTTTAAAAACCAAAACGGATTCTTTTTAGTAAATGCCGCAACCACGATGGTATAAAAAACGATCATCAATAGTAAACCGAGAATAACCACCAGCGAATAATACAGAAGCGCATAGAGAAGGTCAGGGTCTCCGGATGAAGCAACAACATTTGCCAAAAGTGCAAATACAGCATAAGGTGCAGTAAGCATTATCATATCAACCATTTTAAGAACGACCTCATTCAGTGAATCGAAGAAGTCCTTGAGCGGCTTTGCACTTTTCTCACCGATAAGGAGCATTGAGATCCCGAGAAAAATGGCAAAAAAGATCACCTGAAGCATGAGCTTGTTTTCACTCATCGCAGCAAGAGCATTCTCAGGTACCATATCGACGAGAAACTGCAACGGCCCACTGTCCTTTTGCCTTGACGCTTCGGTAATTTTAGCCTGTACTGCGTTTTCCGAAGCATAGGTCTCTGTTAATTTGGCAATGGTTTCTTCTGAAACACCTTCACCGGGTTGAAACGTATTAACCAGCACCAGTCCTATAGTAATAGCAACTACGGTGGTACAGACATAAATGATTATTGTTCTCAAGCCTATATTTGCAAATTTCGAAATGTCTTTAAGATCGGAGATACCTTTGATCAATGAAGCCAGGATCAATGGAATTGCGATCAATTTCAGCAATCTTACAAAAATGGTTCCGAAGGGGTTGATCCAGTCCTCAATGAATTTCGGACCGCCGCTTACCTGAAGCATTATAAATCCGAAGACCAGCCCAAGTACCATTCCGATCAGTATTTTCCAATGCAGTGCGAGTTTTTTCATAGTTTGTTAGTGTTTCGATATCTTGCTCAGAAGAAGATAGTCTGCCATTACCAATGCTGCCATTGCCTCAACAATGGGAACAGCCCTCGGAACGACACAGGGGTCATGGCGACCTTTACCCTGCATTTCAACAGCTTCACCTTTCTCGTTAATCGTATCTTGTTTTTTCATAATTGTAGCCACGGGTTTAAACGCAACCTTAAAATAGATATCCATTCCATTTGAAATTCCCCCCTGTACACCTCCTGACCGATTCGTCTGCGTACTGCCATCCTCATTGATGATATCGTTATGCCGGCTTCCTGTCATCCGGGTTCCTTCAAAGCCGCTGCCGTATTCAAATCCTTTAACGGCATTAATCGATAGCATGGCCTTGCCGAGCTGCGCATGAAGTTTATCAAATACAGGTTCTCCCAGACCGGCAGGTACATTTCTGATCACGCATGTTATCACACCACCAATGGTATCACCGGCCTTTTTAATCTGCTCTATTCTTTCGATCATTCTCACAGCTGTATCAGGATGCGGGCAACGCACAGGATTAGACTCAATCAGGCTAAGATCAAGTTCTTCATGAGATTTACCTAACACGATATCACCCACAGATGAGGTATAAGCGTCAATCGACATATCACCCAGTAATTGCTTAGCAATTGATCCCGCAACCACGCGACAGGCGGTCTCCCGGGCCGAACTCCGGCCTCCACCGCGATAATCGCGTTTGCCATATTTTTGCTGGTAGGTATAATCGGCATGACTTGGCCTGAAAACGTCTTTTATATGCGAATAGTCACGCGAACGCTGATCGGCATTCTGGATAAGGAATCCAATTGGCGTACCGGTGGTCTCGCCCTCAAAAATGCCAGACAGGAATTCAACCCGGTCTGGTTCTTTTCGCTGTGTTACGATCTTCGATTGTCCTGGCCTGCGCCTATCCATATCCTTTTGAATGGCATCAAGATCCAGTTTCAAACCTGCAGGACAACCATCGATAATCCCGCCAATTGCCGGGCCATGGGATTCGCCGAAAGTCGTTAGTTTGAAAAGAGTTCCGAAGGAATTTCCTGCCATTAAAATATAATTTGTGCTAATGTATGCTGAATATTACAGAATCAAAAATCACCACTGAAATATGTTCATGATCACGTAT
>JABDPL010000318.1 GCA_013042825.1 Flavobacteriaceae bacterium
CCACCTCATCCAGGCTCTGGTTGATATCGGCCATGGTAATGTTTATGATATCTGCCCCGGCCACACGAACCGAGACGGTCTTTTTGCCTAAATATGAGAATATCAAAATATCACCCTCATCGGCCTCTATTCGGTAAGAACCATCAACACCACTGGCAACGCCCTGATTATTCGACTGATTCACAACACTTACATTGGCTAAAATACCATCGGCTCCTTTAACCTCACCTTCAATAAATCCATCTGACTGGTTACTTGTGAACAATTCTTTCTTTTCTTTTACTTCCGGTTCGAATTCCTTCGGAAGATAAAAAAAGCGGCCTCCGGATTTATCCGCGATCAATTTGAGAGCATTGGTATCTGTATCCTTAAGTGAGGATACAATATTTATAGGCTTGGCAGTTGGTGGATCAAGTTTACCCAGCTTTGCATATCCGTCGGTAAATAACAGAAACTCATCTACCTGGTCATCAAACAAAAACCCATAAGACGAAGCGCCATCATAAATAGTGCTGCGCAATTCACGTTCAAGGGAACTCCAGTCACCTCCGGTTACTTCAACAACCTCCTGCTGGATTATATCGTTGCTAAAAACTTTGAGAGTTACAACAGCTTCCTGATGTTTCTTGAAATAATTCCCGAGAAATTTCAACTCACGGTCTATATCGCGGTCTTTCATGGAATAGGAGGCATCCCAGTAAACCGCAACCGATTGCTGCGCAGAGAGTGAGAAATAAAATAAACAGGCTACAAATGCCAGAATCAACTTTTTCATAATAACCGATTTAACCCTTGTTTAAATTACAAAAATTATTCTTCAGCCTATACTTTTATCGTCTTAAAAAACTGTGAATTCCGGGTGAAGCCTGGGACCAGGAATTAAGTGAAGCAAAGGATCAACTTTTAACTTTCTTATTCCGTTTCTTTCTTTTCTTTTTTTCCTTCTTATCCTCTCGCGTTTCCGAAAGGTCCATAGTCTTATATTGCTCAACTTGCTCTGGCGACAGTATGGATCCGAGCTCTTTTGCAAAGGCCTTATCGCGTTCGATGATCTTTTTCTGACGAGCCTCCCTGGAATTCTCCTTGTCAGATAAGATGGCGTTTTCGTCCTCGATCTTCTTCATCACCATGTTCTTCATGATCTCCTTCTGAAAATCATCGAGGCTAAGGGCTTCAACACATTTTGCCATGATCCGGTCTGTTTCCTCAAGCGGATCCTTTAATTCGATGTATGTCGATTGATTGTAGCGAATTGGCGGCACGTAGCCTCTTTGCCCGCGTTGCACATTATCAACCTGCTGTGCATGCACTAAAAAAGAACCTATCAGAATAAACCCAAGGGATAAAAAAGCTTTTTTCATCATGAGAAATCAAATTTTAGATCATATCGGATCAAAAATGATGCCGCAATGTACGAAAATTAGACCTGAGCATCTAATTCCCCAGTTGATTCTTCTGCCTTGGAATAAGCATAAGTTCAGTCTGTCTTCCATTGACATATCTGAAACCGTCAACTCCAAAAAAGCCGGCCTCCTCAAGCATGACACGGATATCCCGTTTCCATGCTTCAAGATATACGGTTGTATTCAGTTCAATAGCATATACCGTGTTGGTATACAGGGGGTAGTCCCCTGCCCCCGGCACACCGCCCTGAGCATCCCACATACCAATTGTGGGGCCGGAAGAATGGCCATAGCTACCCAGTGGATGGGTATAAATAGATGGCCTTAACCCCGAGGTTTTAGCTTCTTCAAGTGATTTCAACAGAATTTGATTTCCCGTTCTGCCCTGTTCAAAATTAGCTGTGAATACATCCTGTAAGCGGTTCCCCTCTTCAAGAGCCTTGACGAGAAAATCAGGTGGTTTCGTTTCACCCGGTTTAAGAACATAGGCCAGTTCCTGGCAGTCGGTATTTAACCTTAGATAAGTGATCCCGAAATCACAATGCAGCAGATCACCGGGAAGTATGATCATATTCTCGGGCCGGTCTGAGAAGGAATAGAGGTGCCCCTCTAAAACATCGCTGCTTCTCTGAACATCAACCGAGGGGTGAAACCAGGTTTCCAGCCCCAGTTCAGTCACTTTATCCCGCATCCACCATTCCACATCGGTGGTAGTGGTGATGCCGGGAGTGACCACCTTTTCCGAAAAGGCTTCGGCAATGATATCGTGGGTGATGTCGACCAGTTGATTATAGATGATCATTTCGCGTTCTGTGCGAGTCTCGATCCAGGCCACTGCCAGGTCCTCAGCAGATTTGATCCGGGTTCTATATTTCTTCGGCAGTACCTCCATGAATTCATCATAATCGGTCTTATCCAGTCCGTCGGCTATATTAAAATGGGTGGAAAAGTTTAGTCCGATAGCCTTTGGGTTGCGCTCCTCGATGAGTTGAACCAGCCTTTTCCATTGATCCGGTTCCTTCTCTTTATCCCAGGCCGAAAGGATATTTTCTCCGAAATTATAACGCGCAACGGCCAGTTTATCGA
>JABDPL010000030.1 GCA_013042825.1 Flavobacteriaceae bacterium
TTTTTGTCATCGGCCAGATCGAAAGCCTCAAGACTGAGCACAGCCGAACTGGTATGATGGCCATGGGTTCTTCCCGGCGTTCGATGATCAAAACGATTGATGATAACATCGGGCTTGAAGGTTCGAATGGCCCAGACCACGTCACTGAGTACTTCATCTTTATTCCAGATCTTCAGCGTCTCATCCGGGTGTTTTGAATAGCCGAAATCATTCGCCCGTGTAAAGCGTTGCTCACCTCCGTCAACACGGCGTGCTGCCAGTAATTCCTGGGTACGGATAACACCGAGCAATTCACGTAATTCAGGACCGATAAGGTTTTGCCCGCCATCACCCCGCGTAAGCGACAAGTAAGCGGTTCTGGCTTTTACCTGGTTAGACATGTAGGCTATGAGCCTCGTATTCTCGTCATCGGGATGAGCAGCTACGTAGAGAACCGATCCCAGAACGTTTAATTTTTGAACGGCATCATGAATATCTGCAGCACTCCAGGTCTTGGGTTTCTGAGCAAAGCTGATAAGAACACTAAACAAGAAAAGTGCTAGTAGTCGATAGGCGCGAAGCATAGTGTTTTGATGTTGGTGTGATCAAATATAAAAAAGATCGTCTGCCAAGGCCTGGTTTTTAATGTTTATTTAACTCCCATCAAAGCCATTTCTTTCGCTTAAACAAGAAAAGCATCAGTACAACGAGCAAAATCATCACAACCCAGAATACGTAATACCCATAGTGGTAATCAAGTTCCGGGATATACTTGAAATTCATGCCGTAGATTCCGGCCAGGAATGTGAGCGGTATAAAGATACTTGCCATTATTGTCAGGACCTTCATGACCTGGTTCATCTTAATGCTCAGGGTATTCATATGCATATCCATAAGGCTCCAGATCATTTCCCTGTAAATGTCGATCTGTTCGGTAATTTGGACGATATGATCATAGAGATCTCTGTAGAAGAGTTTGGAATGATCTGTAATCAATTTATAGTCATACTTTTCTATTTTATTGATCAATTCGCGAAGTGGTACCACCGCCCGCCGCACTCTTAAAATCTCACGTTTTAATTCCTGAATTTTATGGACGATATCATCCTTTTGTGAGCCATTAAACAGTTGGTTTTCAAGGTCCTCCAACTTATCACCAAGCGATTCGATAATACTGTAATAATGATCAATTATGGCATCGATAAGCGCGTATAAAAGATAATCGGCGTGAATAAATCGCAACCGTCCTTTGGTTTGAATAAGGCGCTTGCGAACGGGATCGAGCACATCACCCTCCGACTCCTGGAAGGAAATCAAATAATTTTCACCAAGGATAAAACTTAGCTGCTCAACAACCAGGCGTTCATCCCTGTCGTGGTACAACATTTTAACTATTACGAAAAGATAATTTTCATATTCATCCAGCTTGGGCCGCTGTGTGATATTGACGATATCCTCAAGCACCAGAGGATGTAGATCGTATTGCTTGCCGACAGATTCAATGGATTCTACGTGGTTGAGACCGTTGATATTCAACCATAAAATGTCTCCGGATTTTGTGTGGTTGAAAACCTCTTCAACGCTCTTGAGTTTGTGATGAGCGATTTGGTCTGAATTATAATCGAACAATTCGATATAAAGGGGTTTATCCGATTTTATCCCTGTATATTCCATGGTCCCCGGAACCTGACCAATCTTGCCTTTGAGTGACTTCAGTTTAATAGTTGATCTGGATCTTACGGATTTTTTTTTGGTCATAAATCTGGAATGTCAATTCGATAGATAGGTACTACTGCTTGTCCTAAGCATCTTTCTCAACTAAAGTTACAGCTTTTTGTAACATTAAATTATTGGGATATGTAACCAGGTCGCCATTTTCCAGTCGAAGGTGTAAATGAAAGGCCCTGATATCCTCAATTACAGCCCGTATCGGGAAATCTTTGTCATGTATTTCCACCTTATCACCAACCTTATATGGAAATGAAAAGAACATGATCACACCTGAGGTAACATTGCTCAGTATAGACCAAATGGCAAAAAGGGCAATACCCAGTATGGCAAAAACCGATGAAAACACCACAGCTATATCTCCCCAATTTGCACCGAACAGAAAGGATTCGCTTATCAGCCATAAGAAAAGCAACCCTACACTTATGTACCGGCTTATAAGCCTTGCTCTTACTTCGTTTTTGTTGCTGCGTTTGGCCACTTTTCTAATGATCACATTTACAGAAAAGTTAATGATCAGAAAAATAACGAAAAGGCCGATGCCTAAATAGATTTGGGCATCATAGTCCTTAAAGAAATCCAACATAGAAATAAATTGTTAAATATTGGCTGAAAGCAATTTACCGAATTAAATTTAACGCAGCATCAACGAATCCCGGAGAATTACATCAGAATTTTTGTTTTGCTGCCAGTAGGGGGCCTTCATTTCAGAGAGTTTTACCGCACGGGTAGTCATTCTTTTGGCATCCGGTCCCTCACTGCTGTAAAAGGACTCTTCCCATTCGAGGATGTTGTAAGGAAACTGGTCGTTGAAGATGATGGTCAGACTACGGGAGATATCGTCATAATTTATCTCATATTGTCCCTCGTTCAGCGTGGCCTGCGCCTTGTAGGCTTTTACAGGTAAATGTTTCAGCCTGAGGAATTCCAGCGACGGTATCAGTTCGATCTCACCCTGTGGCAGGCTCTGGGGATCGATACGCAATTGGGTCCAGATTTCATTTTCGAGTATAGATTTATCCAGGCTGAATTCCTGGTCGGCCTCCGGTTCGAAATAGGAATGCGACATCACCTCATAGTCGTCCCGGTTATTGATCTGGGTATATACCTGTCCGCACCATTCCTGTATCGAACTGCTGACCTTTAGCGCATGTTGATTGTTGGAAACCGGGTAAAAGGTGCTCTGCATGATGGAATAGGGATAAATACCGGTATTGAAATTCTTGGTAGCATTGAGTTTCAGAACTGAAATATTTTCAGGCTTTGAATAGTCGGCTTTAACCTGTTTCACCGGATTGAAATCTTCGGTTACATAGATCAAAACGGCATGGCCCTCACGAATCTCGCCATAACGGGCTTGTTCAAGTCTGTAGGATGTTAGTTCCGCTAAACCAGTATACCAATAAGTTTTGAATGCTTCCGAAAGTTCCACAGGATCGGATGGAGTAGTTGTTTTCTCAGCTGAATCCGAAACCTCTACAGCCCTGTTTTTGTTTTCTTCGGAACATCCCAGGAAAACCACGAGAAGACCCATTAAGAGGTTGAAAGAAAGCCTAAAGGTGTGCACTGATCTCGACATAGCTGAATTTTTATCAAAAATACGATGCTATGACTGTTCTGCGATGGTCTTTAACGTTTTGTAAACAAGATGGACGGGGAGACCCATGACATTAAAATAAGAACCTTCAACCCGCGTTACCCCGGCCAGACCGATCCAGTCCTGAATACCGTAGGCTCCCGCTTTATCCATAGGTTTGTGGGTTTCCACATAATATGTGATCTCCTCATCATTAAGGTCATTAAAGGTGACCCGGGTCGTATCGTTTATGAGGATTTCCTGATCGACCGTTTTAAAACAGACCGAGGTGATCACCTCATGGGTGGAATTACAGAGAGATTTTATCATCCGTATGGCATCAGCTTCATCCTGAGGTTTATTGATAGCCATGCCCTTGTGCCAGACAATGGTATCACTGGTAACCAATATATCGCCGGGTTTGAGTTCGCCCTCGAAGGCTGCAGCCTTGAGTTTTGCCAGGTAATCACTGATCTCGGACCCCTTCAAATGATGGGGGAAGATCTCATCAATCGGTCTTAAACGGATCTCGAAATCCAATTCCAGATCCTTAAAGAATTTTTGTCTCCTGGGGGAACCCGAAGCGAGGATAAGATTATGATTCTTAAGTAATTGTTTCAGTATCAATTCAGCAGGATAAAAGGATACAACAATAAGGACAAAATTCCTGTTAGCATTACGATTTTCAATACGGTTGATAATCGATGCCAATCGGATTTTGTTTCAGCCTGGAAACTTTTTACACTGAAGAATAACAATGGTGCCAGGATGAATAACAAGAAATAACCAACGGCAATGGGTTGTTTATAAAGAAAGGTCACGATATAGAAGATCACACCGAGAATAGGCAGAAACGAAAGTACGAAGACCACTTTACCACTGCGTTCGCGACCGATCTGGATCGGCAGGGTTTTCATGCCGGCATTGTAATCGCCATCGATATCCTCAATATCCTTCACCAATTCCCTTATCAGGGTTATCACAAAAGCGAAGAGGGCATAATCCATGAGTATACGGAAAAAGGTCACCTGGGTTGACTGGTTTTGTTCTGTCATAGCCGGAACAAGTTCGTATACTCCAACGATCAGCAGGCTTATTGCGACGACCACTGCGATAGCAATATTACCGACCAGCGTCATTTGTTTTAATGATGACGCATAGACGTAAAGCAAGGCAGCTACCAGGATGAAAACGGCTGCAAAACCCGGTTTTCCGATCATATTGGAGAGGTAAAAGCCGAGTCCGACCCCCGCAATGGTAAAGGCTGCATAAAAGTTATAGGCGTTCTTTTCTGAAATTTGTTTTCCTACGATGGTTTTCTCCGGATTATTCACGCTATCTGTCTCTACATCAAAGATATCGTTGATGATATATCCCGCCGCCGCAATAAAGAGGGTGGCCAAAACCAACAAGCCGAAGCCCTTCCAGTTAAAGGTGGTCATCACCCCGAAATCAGGATCTAAGAGGGCATATTTTATAAGTACTTGTGCCAGGGCTATCATGAGTAGGTTCTTCCAGCGGATGAGGTTTAGAAATGCGAGCATTGATTTAGTCGTTAGTCGTTAGTTGTTAGTTTTTACCTGCCTGCCCGCGAGGCGCGGCCGAGCAGGCAGGGTCGATAGTTGTTAGCAATAAGCATTATGGTAAGGGGTGACAGTTTACAGCTAACAAAGAAATATAGTATTTGATCAGTAATGTTTTCACTTTTACCAGTAATCATAATCAATCAAACTTCGCATCGAAATTCTTTATCCATTTCCCCTGCACTTTCATGACCTGTTCGATCACGTCGCGGGCGGCGCCTTGTCCGCCGTTTTTATGCGAAACATATTTGCTGATCGACTTGATCTCAGCTGCGGCGTCCTGAGGACAACAAGCCAGACCGGCTTTCTGCATCACATAAAGATCAGGGATATCGTCGCCCATATACAGCACATGTTTAGCGTCGATATTATAGATATCCAGGAACTCATCCATCTGCTCGATCTTGTCGCTTACACCCAGGAAGATATTGGTCACGCCCAGTCCGCGCAAGCGCGATCGCACGCCTTCATTGTTTCCGCCGGAAATAATACAGACGTTATAGCCATTATCGACGGCGGTTTTCAGTGCATATCCGTCTTTGATATTCATCCGTCTGAGCAGCCGGCCTTCAGTGGTGACCATAACGGTTCCATCGGTCAACACGCCATCAACATCAAAAATAAAGGTGGTGATATCGTGCAGATATTCCTTATAACTTTTTTCTACCATGGGTTTGCTGAATGGATTGTGTTAGTAATTCGTATATGTCTTTGTGTAAAGGATTGTCCAAAAGTTTTAAATGCCGCCGGATGGTCTTCTGATCATCCCGTTTTGCCGGTCCGGTCTGAGCCATATAAGGCGACACATCCTGGACCTTTTTCGCGGTCTCTAAGATAAGCGGTTTCAGTATATCAAAATTGATATTTTTTACATCGGTGATCTCGTGACCGATCCTGTATAATTGGTTGGAAAAATTATTGACGAAAACTGCCGCCAGGTGCAGTATCTGCCGCTGCTCTGTATTGATGCGGTAGTGTTTGCTGCCCAGGGCTTCGGCTAATTGTTTCAGTTGATTTAAATCGGACTTTTCCAGGGCTTCCAGGCATAAGGGAACATCCTGAAAATCCATAATGACCTCCTTCGAAAAGGTTTGCAGCGGATAAAATACCCCGCGTTTATGTTTGGAATCGAGGTCATGTATACCAACACTCCCGGAGGTATGCACAACCAGGGTGTTTTCGTAAGGAATTTGAGACGACAGTGCACCAACCGCATCATCGCTCACGGTAACGATCGTGATATCTGCAGCTTCGAGATCGGCGAGCTGATCGGTAACCATGATAGCATGGTTAGGCTCAGAGATGCTTTTCTTGTCGCGGTTATACCAATAGCTTAAACGGATGTCATCTGCTTTGTCGATTGCACGTGCTAAATGATGGCCGAGATTTCCGGCGCCGATAAGGTTGAGGGTGGTCATATGGCGAAATTAGGGAATTCGGTAGAATAAAAATAAGATTTTAAGGTACTAGGAACCAGGAACTAGTACCTAGTGCCTAGCGCCTAGTACCTGGATAATGGTAACTGGTATCTATTTCGCTTTAAAAATGCTCCTAATTAAGACTCATTCCATATAAGAATAAATTCCTAAATCCGTACCTTTGCATGAGTTTTACGCACGCACCTGCTTTATGCTCAAAAAAATTGCGAATATTCTCTTTTCTACCCGGCTGACCGGTGCCCTGTTTATAGCCTTTGCGGCTGCCATGGCTATCGGGACATTTATGGATGCGGGTATGGATACATCACCAACGCCTTACTCCAGAAAGATAATATATAATGCCTGGTGGTTCGAGACCATCATGGCCTTATTTGTTGTGAATTTCTCAGGGAATATTGTCCGATTTAAACTCTGGCGAAAGGAAAAATGGGCAACACTTACCCTGCATCTGTCCTTTATCTTTATTCTTGTCGGTGCTTTTGTTACCCGCTATATCGGTTATGAGGGTATGATGGCCATTCGTGAAGGGGCAACCGAGAATACATTCTTATCGCAAAAGACCTATATCACCACTTATATCGACGGGGATTACCAAATAAACGGACAAGCACAACGGCTGGTGCGTCACGATGAGGTTGATTTTTCTCCGAGATTGAATAATGCGTTTGAAGCCGACACCCGCTATGATCAAACCGATATTTCTATCAAACTCATCGAATTTATAGAAGGAGCAGAGGAAGACATCATCCCTGATCCGGAAGGGGAGAACTACCTCAAGATCGTTGAGGCCAGCGATGCCGGACCGCATAACCATTTCCTGAAAGAAGGCCAGGTTCAGAATATCCATAATGTCCTCTGGACGTTGAATAAACCTACTGACGGCGCTGTAAATATCATGTTTACCGACAGTACACTAACCATCAATTCACCTTTCGACGGGGAATTCATGACCATGGCAACTATGGAAACGCGTCGGCTTGTTAAGGACAGCAC
>JABDPL010000323.1 GCA_013042825.1 Flavobacteriaceae bacterium
TTCCAGTGGTAACTGCCCAATTGCCAGGCACCGTTGATCTTGATCAGGATTCGTGTTTCTATGATATGCTTTCCCGCTGAATGATCGTTCTCGTCATTATAATAGTAGAAAGTTTTTGAAATAACGGTATTATCAGGGAAATCCGGTAAGCCTTCATCAATGTACGTCATCTTTTCACCGGGAGGCAAGGCAATCAGCCGCTGTTTGTGGGCATAATCAGTAAAAAGCGGTGTTGCCAGGTCATAGGGTATGGTATATGGCGATTGTTCCAGATCTTTAAGCTTGCCAACATAGAGATTCATGTCGGACAGATTGGACGTAAACTGGGCAACTACCAGCGGAGGCATGGTGGTAAATGAAAATGTAGCCGATTGCATGCTGGTATTGTTAGTGCTGCAGATCGATTGCACATAAAAATCGTAGTTGGTACCAGCTGAAAGTCCGCTAAGTTCAACCGAACGGGTATTAGTGTCTTTAAAGGTCCCGGTTCCCGGAACAAAGCCGGACGGACCATATTCCACGGTGAAGGTGGCGTCATCATTGTCATGGTTCCAGCTTAATGAAACCTGATCGATTCCAATAGTAGTTGCTTGAACATCAGTGGCTTCGGCACAAGCTTCAACCGTAATCTCATCATCGGTCTTACAAGATAGCATGGCAAAAGCGATCAGGAAAAAGGGCAAGAGTCGCTTCATATCAAAACATTTTAAGGCTTTGTTAAAATTACGAAAACCCCGTGTTTTGACAAGGCATTAATCGATAATAACCCGATAAAATCCATAAGCGGTATATCCCCATCCGGTTAATAATTTTTTATCTTGTGTTAAATATCCGCCTATGCCATATTGGTTGAATATAGTTTTGATCGTGGTGATCGCCTACCTGGCCATCAGCCTGGCCCTGTATTACCTTCAGGACTATTTTCTTTTTAAACCAGAAAAACTCCCTCCGGATTTCCAGTTCTATTATGAGAATCAGGAGACCATGGAATATAACCTGGAAACCAGGGATGGCGCCATAATCAACGGGGTGAGATTCCTTCCGAAGGGTGAATCGAGGGGCGTTGTCTTATACCTGAAGGGCAATTCAAAAAGCATTAAGGGCTGGGGCAAATTCGCAGTAGATTTTACACGTCATGACTATAATGTAATCATGGTAGATTATCGCGGTTTTGGCAAGAGTACGGGCAGACGCTCGCAAAAGGCTATCAAACGCGACCTGCAGCTGGTTTATGACACCATTAAAGCGCAAACGACCGAAGATCGCATCATCCTCTATGGCAGGAGCCTGGGATCGGGATTTGCGGCTAAACTGGCATCGATGAATAATCCGAAGATGCTGATCCTTGATGCACCATATTACAGCCTCACCAAGGTCACCGGTCGGTATATGCCTTTTATGCCCTTGTCAATCCTGCTCAAGTATCCGCTACCCACCTATAAATGGCTAAAATATGTACGCTGTCCTATACATATCATTCACGGCACAGCCGACAAACTGATTCCATATAAGACCAGTGTGAAACTATCGCAGGTAAACCCGAAATTAACCCGTTTACATTCCATAATAGGCGGAGGTCATAAGAATTTAAATACCTTTGAATCCTATCATAGGATCCTGGGTGAGATCATCAACCAAGAACCCAAAACCATAGATCTCTCAACAACGAGTATCAATGTCGTCCACAGTTCAAAGAAAACGAAGAAACAGGTTTAGCCTGCTGGCCCTTTCGGCAATAGTTATTTATGTCATGGTAGGAAGTGTATTATATCTGTTACAGGAAAAAATGTTGTTCAGGCCAACGGCCCTGCCACAGGATTATGTATATGCCTTTGAGCATCCTTTCGAGGAGCTTTTTCTAGAGACCGAAGATGATGCGCGTATAAATGCTCTACACTTCCGTTCGGAGAAGCCCAAAGGGGTTATTTTGTATTTCCATGGGAATTCCGGCAACCTGGCCCGTTGGGGTGAAATAACCGGGTATTTTGTCGATTTGGATTACGACCTCCTGGTTATGGATTATCGCGGTTTTGGCAAAAGCACCGGTCCTGTGAGTGAAGAGGCCCTGTACCATGACGGACAGCAATGCTACGATTATCTTCTTCAACGGTATTCTGAAAACGAAATCATTATTTATGGGCGTTCACTTGGAAGCGCGGTGGCCACCCATACCGCGGCCGATAATGAACCCGGGCAACTGATTTTGGAATCGCCTTTCCACAGCCTGGCAGACGTCGCCCAGGTGCGATTCCCCATATTCCCGGTCAAGGGCCTTTTGAAGTATGAATTGCCCAACAACGTGAATCTAAATGCAGTTAATTGCCCGGTTACCATATACCATGGTACCGAAGACTATGTTGTCCCCTTTAAATCTGGGCAGCGACTCTACCTGGAATCGAGAAATGGTAAGACGGATCTGGTGCCCATTGAAGACGGCGGCCATAATGACCTGGTCACCTTCGAGGCCTACAGGAAGCATATCCAGCAGCTTCTTAAATAACCCCTGCGCTTCCGAAGCAGATTTAAGTCATCATTTGGTTCGGAAAAGGATCAAAACGGATCACTTCAGCATATCTTTTGAACAATTTTTAAAAATATTTTCGTCTCTTTTTTCCTACAGGTAAAATTTGATATATATATATGTACCGCAGGCATGAGAAAAACCGCTAATAATGTTACCTAAATGTTAAATCGATCCTTTCAATTGTAACAATAGCGTGGGATTGCAGTCTTATATACAAAGAATCATGAGTCTTTTAGTGTAAAAGTCAACCAATTATCAACCAATAAATATCAATTAAAATGTTACGTCAATTATTTGTATTCGTATTAGCGTTATTCGCAGTGAATGCATTCGCAAATACAAACCCGGAAATTAATACTCTAGATGAATATTTAGATTTAGAGATCGAGAAACTAGAATTAGAGCAGGAATTATTTGGCACCCCAACCAATGGTGAAGACATTATAAGCATCGCTTCAGTAGAAGTGGATGAATTAGAAGAGGAAGTCACAATAGGTTTTGATACAACCGAATACCTACCCGAAGATTTTAATGCCAGGGCCGGCATGGGTGACATCGACTGGAATACCATCGAGTTATACGAAGTAGAGGAAGAGCTGAATTTAGGCTTCGACACTAAAGACTACCTTCCCAAAAACTTCAACCCTTATCGCGGCATGGATTGTGAAGCTTCGATAGTGATCAGCTTCAATTATTAAACATTGCAGTAGATTGAGTTAGTTATTTGAAAGCCGGGTTTCGCACTAAACCGGAATCCGGATTCAGATGAAGAACCCGACACAGAACGTGCCGGGTTTTTTATTTTTTAAGCTGCACTGATATGGAATCTGCCGTTTTCCGATTAACCCGGGTACCTGGATTCTTAATTCCTTGTTAAATTATTGAAAATCAAACGAAAAAGACGTTTTCACCTCCTGAATATTCCTTGAATTTTATTAGGTAGAACGCTAAAAATACGATCAAAATTTGCTGTTTTCTCAACGATTGTCAACTCCTGTTGAAAAGGTCGTAAATCGTATCTGAAACAGTAACTTCTGCATGTTTATTTCGTCTATATAATAGAACTTTGTAATAACAAATAACCACTAAAGAATAACCTATGAAACGTTACACAAC
>JABDPL010000002.1 GCA_013042825.1 Flavobacteriaceae bacterium
GATAGGATGTAGCCACTTTTTCCACCACAACCCGTTCATCACTTAGAAGATGCTCAAGTGGCACCTGGATAATATCCCTCACCTCCTCATCCTGCTTCGAAAACTCCGGAAAAAATTCACATAGCCCTAGAAATGGTCTTACATTGAAATTGCTCGGTGGTATGTAAACATCGGTCAATTCCTTAATGATTTTGATCGATGAGCGGTCAACACCGATTTCTTCTTCCGTTTCACGCAGGGCCGTTGACTCGAGATCTGGATCTTCCCGTTCAACCTTACCTCCAGGAAAACCTACCTGGGCGCTGTGAACTCCATGGTATGTATTTCTAAGGATCAACGCGAGTTTAGTTTTGAATTCATTATCGGGGTATACCATGGCAAGAACGGCAGCCTGCCTGGCAGTTTTTCGTTTCTCCTCATAACGCCTGATCAAAGCCTTACGAAATGGTGGTGACATTTTGAACTGCGACTCCTGTGCAGGAAGCGGTATATTTTTTATTTTTGGTATCGCGTTTAAGAACTCTTTAAAATCCATTTATGAGAGCTGTTGTGATCTGCATCGTCCTGTTGATCTTGAGTTGTGAAGATAGAAAAACTGAACCGAAAATCACGGAGGAGCAATCTATTAAATCGGAAGCGGTTAAGCAACAACCCGAGCTGACTAACGAGGAGAAAGAACCCAAATCAAACGAATCGGAATTTCCTTTGTTAACCGAGGATAATGCCATGGATTTCTTCCTCGAATATGAAAAAGAGAACAGCGAAAATGAAGTACGTATCACCACAGATTTCGGTGAGATCGACATCCTGCTTTATCCCAAAACCAAATTCCACAGGGCTAATTTCATTTACCTGACCAAACGCGATTATTTCAGTGGCACCCAGTTCTACAGGGTGATCAACAATTTTATGGTACAGGCCGGTAATACCGATGACCCTAAAGTAAAACGCAAACGCCGGTTTATCGGGAAATATCTTCTTCCGAAGGATACAAAACGCGGCTACCGGCATCATCGCGGAACGGTTTCAATGCCCAGCAGTGATATCGACAACCCACATAAGCTAGCCTCACCCTATGAGTTTTTTATCGTTCAAAATCCCAAAGGTGAATATCGCCTGGATACCGATTATACAATATTCGGAAAGGTTATCAGGGGGATGGATGTGGTAGACCGGATTGCCGCGGTCGAGACCGATAAGGCCGATTGGCCGTTAAAAAACATCTACATTCAGAAGGTCGAGATACTCGAGTAATTTTCCCTGCCTTTCAGAACAAATCCGCGTTTATTTTAGTAAATTAGATATCCTTTTAATCCTAAGAAAAATAAACACTTTATTATGTTGACACAAGCATATTTCAAGCAGTTCAGACTGGTTGGTCTGGCCCTGCTATTTCTTTTTTTAAGTTGTAAACAAGACAGTAAAGATTCCGATAAAGTATCGGATATGGCTATGAGTGAAAATTTATTATTACAAGCGTGGGAAGGCCCCTATGGTGGTGTGCCGGCCTTTGATAAGATGAAGGTCGAAGATATCAAGCAGGCCGTTGAAAAAGGCATGGAACTCAGCCTTGCAGAGATCGACGAGATCGCGGAGAGCGAAGACGAACCGACCTTTGTAAATACCATTGAAGCCTATGAGCGATCGGGAAAAGAACTCAACCGGGTATTCTCATACTATGGTATTATGAGTAACAATGTGTCTACTCCGGAATTCCGGGAGATACAGGCCGAATTGGCTCCGAAGTTGTCGGAGTACAGCTCAAAGATCAATCAGAATGAGAAACTCTTTGCCAGGATCAAGGCCGTTTACGACGCCTCACAGGAGAATCCGTTGGAGGCCGATCAGCAGCGGGTTGTTGATCTGATCTATACCGGCTTCGCCATGAATGGTGCTGAACTCGATGCAGAGAAGAAAAAGCGTTATGCAGAAATCAACAAAGAACTCTCTTCACTTTACACGAAATTTTCAAACAATGTGCTGCATGATGAGGAGAATTATGTCACCTATCTTAATGAAGATCAACTCAGCGGATTAAGTGAAGGTTATATTAAATCTGCGGCTCAAATTGCCAAGGAAAAAGGACGTGAGGGTGAATATGCTGTTACCAACACCCGTTCATCTATGGATCCCTTCCTGACTTATTCTGACGAGCGCGAACTTCGGAAACAGGTTTGGACAAACTATTACTCACGTGGCGATAATGGTGATGAGTACGATAACAATGATATAATCGCGCAAATTCTAAAACTCCGACGCGAGCGTGTTGAACTGCTCGGACATAAGAATTATGCCGAATGGAGACTCCAGGATCGTATGGCAAAGACACCGGAGAATGCCATGGAACTTATGGAAGCGGTCTGGCCGGCTGCAATTGCCCGCGTTGCAGAGGAAGTAACAGATATGCAGGCCGTTGCCGATGAAAAAGGAGATGATATAACTATCGAACCCTGGGATTATCGCTATTATGCCGAAAAGGTAAGGCAGGCTAAATACGACCTCGACTCAGACGAGGTGAAGCAATATTTGCAACTTGATAAATTGCGTGAAGCAATGTTCTATGTGGCCGGGCGATTATTCAATTATAAGTTTGAACCGGTTGCTGAAGGCAGCGTTCCTGTTTTCCAGGAAGATGTTAAAGTATGGGAGGTAACCGATAAGGATAGCGGCGAGCATATCGGCCTATGGTATCTCGACCCCTACGCCAGAACCGGTAAACGTTCCGGTGCCTGGGCAACCATGTATCGCACGCATACAACCTTCGATGGAAAGGAAACCGTTTTAGCCTCTAACAACTCGAATTTCGTTAAACCGGCTCCCGGAGAAGCGGTTTTAGTATCCTGGGATGATGCAACGACCTTTTTCCATGAATTCGGACATGCCTTGCATTTCTTCTCTTCAAATGTCAAGTATCCAACATTGAACGGAGGTGTAAGAGATTATACGGAATTCCAGTCGCAGTTACTCGAACGCTGGTTATCAACCGATGAGGTCATCAATCAGTACCTCGTACATAATGAAACCGGCGAACCTATTCCAGCCGAACTGGTTGAAAAAATAAAGAAAGCGGCGACCTTTAATCAGGGTTTTTCCACAACAGAATATCTGGCTTCTGCCTTGATGGATATGAAACTGCATCTTGCCGACCCAGCGAATATAGATGTGGATAAATTCGAACGCGAAACTCTTGCTGAGCTCAACATGCCGAAAGAACTGCCTATGAGACATCGCACACCTCATTTTGGTCATGTGTTTTCTGGTGAAGGCTATGCCACAGCATATTACGGTTATATGTGGGCCGATGTATTAACCAGCGATGCCGGCGAAGCATTTAAAGAGGCTCCGGGCGGATTCTATGACGAAGAACTGGCCGGCAAACTGGTCAAGTATCTTTTTGCACCAAGGAACTCTATCGATCCTGCTGATGCTTATCGCCTGTTCCGCGGACGTGATGCCAAGATCGAAGCGCTGATGCGCGACAGGGGATTTCCTGTAGGAAAATAATAAAAAAGGCCGGTTTTGCCGGCCTTTTTACATATCCTGGGTGTAGAAATTGTAATCCTTTAAGATGGTATCGATAAACTCGGCATCATTGCTCTGTTTCACTTCCTTAATGCCTACAACTGTTACTATACGGTCACGCAATTTGATAAGGGTCTTATAGTCCCGCGTTCGCCTGGCCAGTTGAAAAGTATCCTTGATAATACGGGCATCGTTGTCACTTAATCTGATGACATTGGGGTAGGTTGGCTGGTAATCGGTGCCGATATCCTCGAGGATGGTATGATTAATACCGACGTCGTTCTTTAAGCTGATAACAGCAGTACCGGCAGTTATATCCCCCAGTCTCTGGTTTTTCGGACTCACAACTATCGCTATTAGAGCTACCACACCGCTTAAAATATTCATATCTACGATCCTGAAAAACCAGCGAATGACAAAATCGGCAAGGGATGCCTGGTAGCCATCGATCTTGACAACCTTGATCCTCATGATGCGCTTGCCAGGGGTTTGCCCATCAAGCAGGGCTTCAAACAGTAAGGTATAAACCATAACAGGCAGATAAAACAATAAAAATATGGCAATGATACTCCAGTTATCCAGTTCACTAAAAATCTTTTCAAAACCCAATAAGCTGAATAAAATCTGGTAGATAACAATGATATAAGCGATCTTGATGAGCCAGTCAATTGCATAGGCCAGGATGCGTTCACCGACGCTGGCCGCGGTGAAATTGATGTTCACATTTTGGGTGGTGTTAATTTGTAACTCTACCATTAATTACATTATTTTTACCAATAATGAGAGAAGTTGCATTCATCAAGCAAAACAAAGAAAAATGGCTCAATTTCGAAAAGGCCATTTTTGGTAAAACCCTTAAAAAACCTGACGAGCTTGCATCTCTCTATGTGCATTTGATAAACGATCTTTCCTATGCACAAACCTACTATCCCAAAAGTAAAACAATTCTATATTTAAACAACCTGGCGGCGCGGGCGTTTCAGAAAATATACAAGACAAAACGGGAAGATACCAATCGCTTCGTTCATTTTTGGAAAACGGAGGTCCCGCTTATCATGTATCAGTACAGACGCTATGTGCTATATGCTTTCCTCCTTTTCGGAGCCTTTGTGGCTATGGGCGCATTATCTGCGGCAAATGACGATTCTTTCGTCCGCCTTATCCTGGGTGATCAATATGTAAACATGACCCTTGAGAATATCGAGAAAGGAGATCCGGTGGCTGTTTATAAAAGTGGAAGTAACTGGGGTGGATTCATTGCCATAACCATGAACAACCTGTATGTGGGAATTCTATCGTTCATTTACGGGATATTTGGTGGATTTGGAACAGCTTATATCCTGCTTCGCAACGGTATAATGCTGGGAAGTTTTCAATATTTCTTCTACGATCAGGGTGTGTTATGGGAAAGCATAAGAGGCATCTGGATTCACGGTGCAATGGAGATCTTTGCTATAGTTATTGAAGGAGCCGCGGGATTGATTCTCGGTGCAAGCATACTTTTTCCGAGAACCTATTCCAGGCTTACCTCATTCAAAATGGGAGTTAAGGATGGCGTGAAAATCCTTATCAGTACCTTTCCGTTTACATTTTGCGCCGGTTTTCTCGAAGGATTTGTAACCCGCTACAGCAATGTCATGCCAAATATGGTTTCGGTTGGTATTATATCGATAACCCTGGGCGTGATCAGCTATTATTACCTAATCTACCCGCATATTGTCAATAAGAAACTCAAAACCTACCATGCAATTATATAAAACCCGAGATTTCAGCCTTTTCTTCCAGGATACCTTCAGCTTTGTAAAAAGCCATGGCGGTCATTTCTTTAAAAACTTTTTTATCGTAAACGGACTTTTTGTTCTCATCCTGATGATCATCGGATACTTCTTCATGAGTTTTTATACCGATATAGTCTTTGGAGGTATGATGGAGGGCAATACAAATGTTATAGATGATTTTATGAATGAAAATTCAGTGTTGTTCCTGATGCTGTTTGTCCTCTTCTTAGTAGCCTCCTTAGTATTTGGTGTTTTCATGTATGCATTTCCTGTATTTTATCTACAGCTCTACCAGAAGACCGGAGGTACTGATTTTGGAAGTTCGGAATTGTTCATGGCCTACAAGGAAAATCTTGATAAATTATTTATCTATATTATTTGCTCCCTTTTAGTAGGGATTCCTCTGATCATCGTCTTTAGCGTTTTGGTTTTTGCTCTTTTTATAACGATTATCGGTATACTGCTTTTACCCTTTGCCATTGGAGCGGTCATGCTCTTCTTCTTTATGGCGTTGCTTGAATATATGGAAGGTCGTATGGGTATTTGGGATAGCTATTCCTATTCATGGAGATTACTGAGTTCGAAGTTTGTAGCGGCGGTAGGAAGTGTGGGATTGTTCTACCTCATGAGTTACCTTATTCAAAATGTGATCACCCTTATCGCCTATATATTCGGATTTGTGCAGATGTTCACTACAATCGAAGACGGGACGCCCCAGGCCGATGATGTGGGCGGGATGATGTCGGTAGTTATGATCATCAGTTTTATCGCGGGTTTTCTTCTCGGAACTATTCTGAATAATATCGTATTAATAAATCAAGGAATCATATTTTATAGCTTGAAAGAAGAAGCCGAAGGCATCAATACCAGGGATATTATAGATCAAATAGGTACCGGTGAATAAACTGAGGCTCAATTATAAAACATGCCTGATACTGGCCTTGATCCTATCGGTCTCAGCATCTGCTTTTTCCCAGGTCAGTAACTCCATCGCTGCTGATAGTCTAAAAATCGATGATTCAGAAATCAAAGATCGGCGTTTTGAAGATCTCAAGGAAAAGTATAGTTCCGATGATTTTATCTACGAACGCACAGTTGAGACTTCCGGTTGGTGGACACGTTTTAAACAATGGCTGAGCGACTTTATCAAGGACCTGTTTAATTTTGAAAATCGTCGTGAAGCGGAAAAGGCAGTAGATATACTGATAAAAACCCTGGGGGTCATTTTATTCATTTTAGTGATCTATTTTATCGTAAAAGCTATTCTGAATAAGGAAGGTCAATGGGTTTTTGGTAAATCATCCGATAAAAGTATTATCAGGATAAATGATTTAGAAGCGAACATTCAGGTTGTGGATCTCAAAAAGCTTATTCGCGAGGCGGAACAACAAAATAATTTCAGGCTCGCCATCAGGTATTATTACCTGCTGCTTCTGAAGATGCTGAACAAGCAGGGCCTGATATCATATGATGTTGAAAAAACAAACAGTGATTATTACGAGGAGATCAGTTCCTCAGGATTTCGATCTGATTTCTCATATGCATCTTATCTGTATAATTACATATGGTATGGTGAATTTGATGTGGATCAAAACCAATTTGAAAGGGCAAAACAGGCGTTTAACAGGTTTATTGCAGCGCTCGGCTCATGAATAGCACAATCAGGATATATATAGTTGCTCTTGTTATACTCTTTATAGGAGCCGTTGCTATCGAGTTCTCCAAACCGGTTCCCATCGACTGGTCGAGAAACTACAATGAAACATTGAAATCACCTTATGGTACTTATATTTTCTTCAATGAGCTCAAAAACCTGTTTCCTCAAAGTACTTTAGAAGAATTGGGGGTAACGGCTTACGAATATTTTAATGAGCGCTATAACTGGGATTATGATGAATATGAGGTCGATGGAACCTTCGTATATATCGATGAAGCCATGCGTATTGATGATATATCGGCACAAGAGCTTCTTGATTTTGCTTCTTTTGGGAATGATGTTTTCATATCGAGTAGTTATTTACCCGAAAGAATAAAAGATTCACTTAACCTGGAATTATCAAATCATTATGACTTTACGGGAACCGCTGATCTGTTGCTTGCTAATAGGCGATCGACGGGGGATTCCATCACCATTGAGCGGGGCCTCAACAATATTTTCTTTTCTGAGTTGGATTCATTGAATACCACAGTTTTAGGATATCAGAGGTTCAGCAAGGAAAATAAAATAAACTTCATCCGTGTTGATCACGGTGAAGGGCGCTTTCTCTTACACCTGCAACCCGTTGTATTCACGAATTACAGCCTTTTGAAAAACAACAATAAACGCTATACCGAAAGGGTGATTTCATATTTAAATGAAACGCCCATATTCTTCGATAGTAAGAATAAAAAGCGTTTAAGCATGAGCCAGAGTCCGATGCGATACATCCTTAGCAAACCTGCTCTGAAATGGGCATGGTTGCTGGGTTTGATCAGTATTTTGATTTTTGTGATTTTTAATGCCAAAAGGAAGCAACGGATAGTAAGAATCATCAAACCCCATGAAAATACAACGGTTGCCTTTACCAAAACCATCGGAAACCTTTACTATGAAACACGTGATCACGACAACGTTATCGATAAAAAGATCACCTATTTCCTTGAATTCATCAGGCGGAACTATTATCTCGATACCCAAATACTAGATGAAAAATTCATGAAATTGCTGGCATTGAAATCTGGCAGAAAACCCGCTATTGTAAATAAATTAGTAAAATTGATCGCACATTTGAGAGCAAAAGCATCATGTTCGGAAGAGGACTTGCTCGAACTGAACCGTGCGTTGGAAAACTTTTATATATCCTGATTATGGAACATACAAACGATCATCAAGACGAACAACCGAATCAAAATCAAGAATCACCGTATAACAGCAAGCCTGAAGGCGATTCGGGAATCCCTTCCGAAGAGAATATAAATTTTGAGAGCAGGATAGACCTCACGGAATTGCAAGAAGGCATAAACCTGATTAAACAGGAGATCGGAAAGGTCATCGTGGGTCAGAAATCCATGATCGACATGTTGGTCGCCTCTATTCTTGCGAACGGACATGCCCTCATTGAAGGTGTGCCCGGGGTTGCTAAGACCATTTCGGCCAAGTTACTTGCAAAATCCCTGAATATCGGTTTCAGCCGTATTCAGTTTACACCAGACCTCATGCCCAGTGATATCCTGGGAACTTCGGTCTTTAATCTGAAAACAAGTGAATTTGAATTCAAAGAGGGTCCTATTTTTTCAAACATGATTTTGATAGATGAGATCAACAGGGCTCCGGCGAAGACACAGGCCGCTTTATTCGAGGTCATGGAGGAACGTCAGATCACCATAGACGGACAAAAATACTTTATGGATCTGCCATTTATCGTGCTTGCCACTCAAAATCCCATCGAGCAGGAAGGCACCTACCCGCTTCCCGAAGCCCAGCTTGACCGCTTTATGTTCAATCTGTGGATCGACTATCCGTCCAAGAGTGATGAAATGAAAATTGTACACGCGACCACAAGCGGACACGATCCACAAC
>JABDPL010000008.1 GCA_013042825.1 Flavobacteriaceae bacterium
CATCAACATAACGCAGTCGCTCAGTAGTTTCCAGGCTGTCCTTACTTTTCGGTTTCTCGGTCAGTTTTTCTTTAACGAGCTTTTTATTTATGGCCCATTGAGAGGCACCCGCGATGGTAATGAGCGTATTCCCCTGTGAGGTCCAGTCCCTGAGTCGTTTAACCTGTAACGAATCCATTTGAGAATAACTTCCTGAAACCATCACCAGGGTATTGTATTTGTCAAGCGTGGCCCCCCTGAAATTTCGCATTTGTAACTTCGTTATTGGCATATCTACCCGGGTGTCAAAAAGATGCCATACCTCGCCTGCTTCGTATGAACGCACACCATCACCAATAAGCAATGCGGCCTTTGGTTTCTTAAGCGCCCTGAAATTATTACTCCCAAGATCTATTCCTGTTGAACTGAATCCGGAATTCACCGTATACATGGGAACACGGTACTTCTGCTGAGCCTGTTTGACGATCTGGTACACTTCATCCGGAGACTTGGCTTGCTTGCTAACCGGAACGAGGATACTGCCATAATTAAAACTCAGGTTTCCTGCATTGGTTTCTATTGAAAACGGCTTGAATGCCGATGCAAGTTTCAGGCCTTTGGACTGCATGTGATATAAGGCTGCCGGAGCATAGTAGTCATCCCAGTCCATGATATAGGCATAATCACTCTTAGGCACAGAAATGATATTTACAATCCCGTCAGAACTTTTAATCTCTGAGCCTCCGGGAAAGCTCCTGAGACCGCGATAATCGATGTTGTAGAAATTAGCAACACTCCATGCCGAGGCATCATAGAACACACTGTCGCGGTATTTGCTGTAGGTTTCAAACATGGTCTGTACCATGCGGTGTTGCGGCTGGCTCAAGGGCGTAACGAACTTATCACCCCTTTTGTAAACTTTGATCTGGTGTTTCAAAAGGAAATCGACAAAGGCCTTATTCCGGTTCATATCGTAAGCATCGCCAAATTCATAGGCTGCAAATCCGGTTTTTGCCTTTTGGGTGATAGCCGATTTAAAGAAATCCTTCTGATATTTTCTTAAGGTGGATTTATTCTCAACCGCCGCTTTAACAGTAGCCAAACTCGATTGGTATTGATTCCGGATGGTAAATGCAAACGAAATGGTGCCATATTGCGTTTCCTGCAGATGCCCCCTTGAACTGGCCTGTTCGAATAGCAATGCCAGTGCACCCTGCAGATCCGGATATGAAGATCCGTAACCCGGATAGGTGCCATCGAAGGATTCTTTGGTATAGTAGAAGGAGCCGATGTTGTCTAGGGCTTCAGTGTAATATGGTGCGAAGAGATCATTCAAATCCTCATAATTCTCCTTGGGCATGATGGGATCCTGAGACCCGATGGGTTTCATGGGTTCGAAGAAATAGGTACTGTTGGTTCCCATTTCATGGAAATCGGTTACCACATTGGGATACCAGTCATGATACCATTTCAGTTTGCCCTGGCTTTCGGGATGCACAGCAAGGAGCCAGTCCCGGTTCAGGTCGAACCAGTAATGATTTGTTCTCCCCCTGGGCCAGCCCTCATTATGTTCGGCCTCAAATCTGTCGGCCACCAATTGATTGGCCTTAAACTGGTTGGCCCATTGGGTATGCCGGTCGCGGCCATCGGGATTAATGGTGGGATCGATAAAGACTACCGCATTTTCCAGGTAATTTAATATCCTACTATTGTTTGAAGCAACTAAAGTGTAAGCCATCAGCATGGCCGCTTCAGCCGAAGAGGGTTCATTTCCATGGACATTATATCCGAGCTGAACAAAAACCGGAACATCCTCGTAATTCGAGACATTCTGGCTGGGGTCCACAAACTTCAGATGTTCAGATTTTATGTCATCCAGGTTATTGAGGTTTTCCGGGGTTGTAACCGTGAGCATGACGAGTTTTCGCCTTTCATGGGTATATCCATAGATTTCTATAGACGCCCGGTCGGATAATTCAGCAAGTTCCTGAAGATACCCGACGATCAAATCATGGCGCGTATGCTGTTCACCTATTGGATAGCCTAAATAGTCTTCGGGTGAAGGAATTGAGGAATCGAAGGGCGCATGGTTTTTAAAAAAATAGTCTTGTGAATAAATTGAGCTGACCATGATCAGTGAGAACATGGTTGTAAAAAACGACGTTAGTTTCATTCGGTTAGCTTTGATGAAAGAGACACTAAAATACAAATATTATAACTATAATTACACCAGGTAATGATCATTTCATAATAAGGTGTGGGACATTATCAAGATCCCAGTCGATGACCAAACCTTTAGCCAGGTCCCTCGCAATTTCCGGTCCGTAAAGATGTTCACATAAATACAAGGCGGCTTCAAAACTCCTGGCACCTCCCGCTGAAGTAATATACTTGCCGTCATGAACAAAAAGCACATTCTTCCTGATGTCCAGTTCAGGAAACATGTCTCGCATCTTATCGACATCGGTAGGGAATGTGGTAGATACTTTTTCGTCCAAAACACCGGCTTTGGCCAGCACAAAGGCACCGTCGCAATGGGAGGTCATAAAAAGAGCATTCCGGTCTGTTTCTCTCACGAATTTGATCATGGCTTTGTCTTCCAGGTCGGTGTCGAGATGATGTTCGGCGCTAGGGACCACTAAAATATCTATACGCGGAAGTTCATCGGTTAAATAATTGAAATCCGCCAGAATGCGCATATCCTCAAAGGATGTCACGGGATCATACGTGTTAGCCACAGTGAACACATTCATGGGTTTGATGTTTTCCCGGAACACGGTGTGTTGAAATATATCATAGGGCGCAGTCAATTCGGTATTGTAAACACCATCCATGATCAGGAAAGCCACATTATAACGACCGGCTGGAAGCTCGATTGACTGTTTTTCACTTGTTTGATCGTTCGCTTGGTCCCTGCTGTCCTGCGATTGACACCCTAAAAGGCCGATTAGGGCAAATATGATTAGTACCTGCTTCATCTTTTTATTTGACTTTCCAGGGTGGATCCTTTCTATTGGTTCCGGCATGATATAATATAATTGAATTGCCGTCGGGATCCTCCAGATGGGCTTCACGCCATAACCAGGGTTTATCTTCAGGATCCGATAAAAACGACAGCCCCTTTGCCTTTAAATCCTTCACGGTTCTATCGAGTTCCTCCTGTTCAAAATAAATATTCAGGCCTTCCGGTTTAACATAGGTTTCTACTTTGTGAATTGAAAATGTAGAATCGCCATCCGGACATTCAAAGCGCACATAATTCGGACGCGCATCTACAATGAGTATCAGTCCTA
>JABDPL010000013.1 GCA_013042825.1 Flavobacteriaceae bacterium
CAATATGACTCTGGATATGTTCGTTTACGATGCCGGTACAGAGGAAGGCGATGACTATTCAACGAGCAATGCGGCAACCACACCTCAGGAGAATATCTTTAGCCGGATAAATATAATCCCGTTCAACGACCAACCCATCGGCACGCTTACCATCACTTTAGAAGAGGTCCTGAGTGTGAATTCTGAGGCATTTGAGTCAACAGTCAGCATTTTTCCGAATCCGGTTGAGGATCATTTCAAAATACAAAGCAGCGCGAGATTTGGCATCGAATCGATTAAAATTTATGACGTTTTAGGGCAGAACGTGAGAGATTTAAACGGATCCGGCCGATCTTCCGTTAAAGTATACAGGCAGGGCCTTGTCGCAGGTATGTACCTGATAAGCCTTACCGATGGTAACGGAAATGTTGTAACGAAAAAGATCCTGTTAAATTGATCCTCAGGCAGAACCTTTAAGTATCGCTTTATTGATACGTTTAATCAACCCCGGGCCCTCATAAACAAATCCGGTATACAATTGCAGAAGATCGGCACCGGCCTCTAGTTTATCAAGTGCGTCCTGTTCAGAATGAATACCGCCCACCCCAATAATCGGAAATGCTTTGTTACTCTTTGTTGAGAGGAATCGTATAACCTCTGTGGAGCGATCGGTGAGGGGTTTACCACTCAGTCCGCCAACCTCATCCCTGTTGACTGACTTCAGGCCTTCCCTTGAAACCGTCGTGTTAGTCGCAATAACACCTTGAATACCGGTATCATTCACAATATCAATTATATCGACTAATTGCCCATCTGTCAGATCTGGAGCGATCTTTAGCAGTATGGGCTTCATTTTGTGGTGTTTGCGGTTCTCCTCCTGCAGGTTTAGCAACAGTTCCGTTAAGGGTTCTTTATCCTGCAATGCCCGTAAATTCGGGGTATTCGGGGAACTCACATTGACCACGAAATAATCCACATAGTCAAATAGCGCATTGAAGCAGATGCGATAATCGTTCATGGCAGATTCATTTGGCGTGATTTTATTTTTCCCGATATTCCCGCCGATCAGTACATCCTTATTTTTTTTCAATCGGTGTAGGGCCTCCTCTACGCCGCCATTATTAAAACCCATGCGATTGATTATTGCAGAATCTGCCCTAAGCCTGAATAAACGTTTTTTCGGATTCCCCGGTTGCGGCTTTGGGGTAAGGGTGCCGATTTCAATAAATCCGAATCCCAGCCCATATAACTCACGGAATAATTTTGCATCCTTATCAAATCCTGCAGCTAAACCAACCGGATTTCTGAATTTCAGTCCGAATAACTCCCGTTCTAGCCGTTTGTCCCGAATCAAATATAAACTTCTGAAAATCGCCGATACACCTGGTATTCTGAATAAGAACCGAATAAGGAAAAAGGTGAAATGATGCACGCCTTCGGGATCAAAAAGAAACAGCAGCGGACGAATTAAAAGTTTGTACATCAATGGTATTTGAAGGCAAAAATAATTCAAATGAGAAGAAGAAAAAAAGAAACTTCAAGAAGACTTGTCTCTTGTTAAGCTGATGTCTATTTTTGGTTATAATCTGCATCCTATGATTGAAAAGAAACACCTCATCGATCGGTTTTTAACTTATGTCAAGATCGATACCGAAAGTGACCCTGAAAGTAAAACGACGCCGAGTACCGACAAACAGTGGGATCTTGCCAATTTACTGGTAGAAGAATTAAAGGCCATTGGATTAACCGATGTAGAAATCGATGAACACGCCTATATAATGGCAAGCCTTCCGTCTAACGTTGATCATGAGGTTCCAACCATAGGGTTTATCTCGCATTTCGATACCTCCCCGGATTTTACGGGAGCCCATGTGAATCCGCAGATCATTGAGAATTATTCCGGAGAGGACATCATTCTCAATGCGGAAGAAAATATAATCCTGTCTCCTTCTTATTTCGAAGATCTTTTGCTTTACAAGGGTCAGACCCTTATTACCACAGATGGGACCACATTACTGGGTGCAGATGATAAAGCTGGTATCTGTGAGATCATAGCGGCTTGTGAATACCTGTTGAACAATCCACAGATTAAACATGGCCCGATCAGAATCGGCTTTACTCCTGATGAGGAAGTAGGCCGTGGTGCTCATAAGTTCGACGTTAACAAATTCAATGCTGATTGGGCATATACGGTCGACGGCAGCCAGGTAGGTGAGTTGGAATATGAAAACTTCAACGCCGCCATGGCCAGGGTAAAGGTTAAGGGTAAGATCGTACATCCGGGCTATGCCAAGAATAAGATGGTGAATTCCATGTATTTTGCTTCGGAGTTCATCAATGCGCTTCCCGAAAAAGAACGGCCGGAGCATACCGACAACTATGAAGGATTCTTCCATCTGTATTCAACCAAAGGAAAAGTTGAAGAGACCGAGTTGCAATACATCATACGCGATCATGACAAAGACAAGTTCGAAGCCAGGAAGGCATTGATGAGCGCGGTAGCGGAACGCATCAATTCAAAATATGACAAGAAGCTCATAGAAGTTGAATTGACCGATCAGTATTTCAACATGAAAGAAAAGGTTGAGCCGGTAAAATATATAGTCGATATTGCCGAAGAAGCCATGAAACAGCTGGGTATCGAACCTATTATAAAGCCCATAAGAGGCGGTACTGATGGTTCTCAATTGTCATATATGGGACTTCCCTGTCCGAATATTTTCGCAGGCGGGCATAATTTTCACGGCCGGTATGAATATGTTCCGGTGGAAAGCATGATCAAATCGGTAGAAGTGATCTGCAAAATTGCAGAATTGACTGCAGTAAAGGCAAAGCATGGAGAATTATGATCACATAGTAAAAAGCCTTCATCAAAACAAGACTGTATTCCAATCCCTTTTTGAAAACATTTCTGAAGAACAACAGTTTTGGAAACCCTCTCCAGACTCCTGGTGCCTGCTTGAAGTGCTTTGCCACCTCCTGGATGAGGAACGGCTCGATTTCAGGTTTCGCGCAGAATTCATTCTAAACAATCCCGGCGAAATTCCGCCACCATTTGATC
>JABDPL010000021.1 GCA_013042825.1 Flavobacteriaceae bacterium
GATATTGAGATCGAGCGAATGGAGAGCATTGAGGACCAATTGCGCAGGACTATAACCAAAGTATTCCCTGAGAAGAATTATACGGTATCGGTTACCGGCAAGGCCTACTTATTTCAGAAAGGCACACGATATCTGGTGCGTAATTTAATACTATCATTGTCCCTGGCTATACTGCTGATTTCCCTGTTCATGGCTTATATGTTCAGATCATTTCGAATGATAATCGTTTCACTTGTACCCAATATTCTTCCATTATTGGTTACGGCAGGACTTATGGGGTATCTTGGAGTACCGATCAAGCCTTCAACCATTCTGGTTTTCAGTATTGCCTTCGGAATATCGGTTGACGATACCATTCATTTCCTGGCGAAATACCGACAGGAACTCCAGGCCAATCACTGGAAGATCAGGAAATCGGTCTATGCCGCGCTGCGGGAGACAGGCGTGAGCATGTTCTATACATCAATCGTCCTTTTCTTTGGCTTTTCCGTATTTATCAGCTCGAATTTTGGAGGAACGGTGGCTTTAGGAGCACTCGTTTCGGCAACTTTGCTCTTTGCCATGTTAGCTAACCTGATCCTGTTGCCATCCATGTTATTATCCCTTGAGAGGAATATTGCCAATAAGGAAGTTCTGAAGGAACCTAACTTCAGAATTATCCCCGAAGAAGACCCCCTCAAGGATAAATAATCGGGTTGAATATTTTATCTTTGGTGCCTAATTCGCATACAAATATGAAGATTAGCTCAGTCGCTGAATTATTACAATCTACCCCTGATCAAATGGATGTGGAGTTGAAAGGATGGGTTCGTACATTCCGGGCCAATCGTTTTATCGCCCTTAACGACGGATCTACAATAAATAATATTCAATGTGTGGTCGATTTCGAGAATACCGATGAATCCTTGCTGAAGCGCATTACCACCGGAGCTGCGATACATGTAAAAGGCCCGCTGGTAGAAAGTCAGGGGCGCGGACAGTCGGTTGAAGTTTTGGTCAAGGATATCGAGATTCTGGGTGATTCCGATCCCGAGACCTATCCGATCCAACCTAAGAAGCACTCCTTTGAATTCTTACGTGAAAATGCCCATCTCAGGACCCGTACAAATACATTTAGTGCAGTCATGCGTTTGCGATCGTCATTAGCCTTTGCCATTCATGATTACTTTATCAAAAACGGGTACTACTACATGCACACACCAATCATTACGGGTAGCGATGCAGAGGGTGCGGGGGAAATGTTCAGGGTCACTACCCTCGATGACAAGAACCCCCCACTTACAGATGGCGGTGAGGTCGATTATTCCGAGGATTTCTTCGGAAAGGAGAGCAACCTGACTGTATCGGGGCAACTGGAGGCCGAAACCTTTGCGCTTTCGCTTGGAAAGGTATATACCTTCGGACCGACCTTCAGGGCAGAAAACTCGAACACCTCCAGGCACCTTGCTGAATTCTGGATGATCGAGCCTGAAGTGGCATTCATGGACCTTGCAGGTAATATGGATCTGGCCGAGGATTTCTTAAAATACGTGCTGAATTACGTAATGGAGCATAACCCTGACGATCTTGATTTTCTGGAACAGCGGCAGCAGCAGGAGGATAAAACAAAGCCTCAGGCCGAACGCAATGAAATGACCCTTACCGAAAAACTCCGCTTCGTTATCGATAATCAATTTGTGAGGGTTACCTATACAGAGGCCATTGATATTCTCCGGAATTCAAAACCTAACAAGAAGAAAAAATTCAATTATCTTATCGATTCCTGGGGTGCAGACCTTCAAAGCGAACATGAGCGCTTTCTGGTTGAAAAGCATTTTAAACGACCTGTGATCTTATTTGATTATCCCGCTGATATCAAAGCATTTTACATGCGCCTGAATGAAGATGGCAAAACCGTTCGCGCCATGGACATTCTGTTTCCAGGTATAGGTGAAATCGTTGGAGGCAGCCAGCGTGAGGAGCGACTGGAAGTGCTCAAAGAAAAGATGTCAGCCCTCGAAATTCCTGAGGAGGAACTCTGGTGGTACCTCGACCTCAGGCGTTTTGGAACTGCTATTCACTCGGGATTCGGACTGGGATTTGAGCGTCTTGTGATGTTTGTAACTGGAATGAGCAACATCAGAGATGTGATACCTTACCCCAGAACTCCCCAAAATGCCGAGTTTTAATATCAAGGCTGGCTATCATTTTAAACAGCGGTCTTTGCGGCTTCTTCATTGTTTTTGTTATTTTTACTTCAAACCTACTTTGAAGTAATGCTAAAACAGTATCTACAATTCAAATTATCGCAGAAGCTATCGCCTCAACAGATCCAGCTGATGAAACTGATCCAGTTACCCACACTGGCATTTGAACAGCGAATAAAGCAGGAACTGGAGGAGAACCCGGCGCTGGAAAGCGGTAAGGAGAAGAGCGATGAAATAGATGATGATTTTAGTGATTTCGATGATGATTTTAATGACTCCGATTCGATAAATACCGATGACATCAATATTGATGATTATCTGAGTGATGACGAGATTCCCGAATACCGGACACAAACCAGTAATTATAGTTCTGATGAAGACGAGAAGAGTATTCCGTATGCATCGGGAACCTCTTTTACCCAATATCTGCTCAACCAATTACATACCTTCCGCCTGGACGAGGAAGAACAACAGGTGGCAGAATTCCTTGTTGGCAGCATAGACGAATCCGGTTATATTCGCCGATCGATCACCGACATACTTGATGATCTCGCCTTTACCCAAAATGTTTACACTTCGGAAGAAAAGATCAAGTCGGTATTTAAGATCGTTCAGCAACTGGATCCTGCAGGAGTCGGTTCAAGAGATCTTCAGGAATGTTTACTCATCCAGCTTGAACGAAAGACCAAGACTGAAACCATCGAACTGGCCACAGCCATGATCGAGAAGGCGTTTGAGCAATTTACCAAAAAGCACTACAAGAAATTACTTCAGAAGTTCAATATTTCCGAAGAACAACTCAAAGATGCCATACATGAGATCGAACGGTTAAATCCGAAACCCGGTAGTTCATATTCGGGAAATTCGAGAATAATTGAACATGTGGTTCCCGATTTTACCATAAAGATCGTTGATGGCGAGCTTGAACTCACCCTCAATGGCCGAAATGCTCCCGATCTTCATGTTTCGCGCGAGTATAGCGATATGTTAAAGGGTTATAAGGCATCGAAGGAGAAATCAAAATCGCAGAAAGATGCTGTTCTCTTTATCAAACAGAAACTTGACGCAGCCAAATGGTTTATTGAAGCCATTAAACAGCGACAACAGACCCTGTTTGTTACCATGAGTGCCATCATGCATTACCAAAAGGAATATTTCCTAAGTGGTGACGAGCGCAAGCTGAAGCCGATGATCCTGAAAGACATCGCCGATGAGATCGATATGGACGTATCGACGGTATCAAGGGTAGCAAACAGTAAATATGTCGATACCCCTTATGGTACTAAACTGATCAAGGACTTTTTTAGCGAATCCATGACGAATGTCGAAGGTGAAGAGGTTTCTACCCGTGAGATCAAGAAAATACTTGAAATGGTAATTGAGGATGAAGATAAACGCAAGCCCCTTACCGATGAAAAACTTGCCCGGATCTTGAAGGAAAAAGGTTATCCAATTGCCAGAAGAACAGTTGCCAAATACAGGGAACAACTAGATATCCCGGTAGCAAGGCTTCGTAAACAGATTTAGGGTGAATTTTCTCTTAAGAAGTATTTCTTATGTTTTTCATCCACTGATCATGCCTTTGATCGGCGTGATCTTCTATTTTTCAAAGTCGCCCCGGTTTATCCCTGCTCCAATTATAAAAGCCAAGGTATTTGCCTTGATTATCCTTACTATTTTTCTCCCTATACTACTGTTTTTTTTGCTGAAGTCCATGAATAGGATAAGCTCGATTCACCTGGGATCAACCCGGGAACGGATTATTCCCCTATTGATTTATTGTTTGATCATTTCTCTTGTGATCATGCGTGTCTTTCCGGGGAATGAATTGATAGAGCCTTATTTCTTTCTCGTGGGTGTATTGGGATCGGCCATTGCCTGCCTTATTCTGGCCGTTCTGAAGTTCAAGGCCAGTATTCATATGATTGGTGTTGGTGGTGTGCTGATGTTCTTTATTGCACTTAGTATTCATTTCAATATCAATATCATCAGATCTATTGCTCTGATCTTCATTATAACAGGAGCAGTGGCTAGCTCACGCCTGCATATGAGAGCTCATAATGCCCTGGAACTGACCGTTGGTTTTATAATCGGCGTGGTCCCTCAGTTTATTTCCTTGAATCAGTGGCTATAAGATATAGAGCATAAGCCCGATTTTTACCGTGCTCATATCAATCGCTTGATCATCCAATAGCGAGTTGTCATCGAAGATGCTATTCATAGTGTAGTAGACATGGACATTAAACTTATCGTAGCCTGCACTCAATGTAAGACCGTATTCAAAATCGTTAAAAGAATCAACCTGTTTTAATTTGAAATCTTTCGGCTCCCCCTCATATTTTACCGTTGAGCGAATGACATATCCTATTTTAAAACCTGCATATATCCGCCAAAATTTATACGACTCGGGAGTAGAGCTTCGCCAGCGAAACTCTAGAGGCAATTCAATTAGGTCGAGGGAGAACTTATTTTTGGTAAACTGATCAGTGCTGACCAGTTCATAATTATAAGCACCCGCATCATTTTCCTGTACCAATAAATTGTGATTAACAGAATTTGTAGAATATCCCAATCCAATCCCAATAGCCAGGTTACGCTTTTTATTAACCGGGAAGTCACGGATAAATCCGAAATGAAAACCACTGGAAAAACCCGTTTGAGCAACTCCGTCCGGTTTGGATCGTACCAGGTTATAGGTAACACCAAAATAAAATTGATCCTCACGATAAAGCGAATCCAATACTTCTCCAAGGCTTTCCTGGTTCTGGCTAATACTCATCCATGGTGATATGAGCATGATAAATAAAATTAAGCCTGCAACTTTATTCATATATAATTTTTTGGACTCAAAGGGCGGGTTCAAAAAAAGGCATCCTGATTGCAGGATGCCTTTATTTATAAGAACAATTTAAGATTATTTAGTCTAAGTTAGATAATGCACTACCCTTACCTGTGGTATAATTAATTTTCAATGCATTAACCTTTCTCAACTCTTGTTTGATATCTCCCACAATCCCCATATTGGCATCTCTATCTACTTTAAGTGACACCGTAAGGAACGGAATAAGTTCTTCCCTCAGAGCCGCTCTTTCAGAATTGATAAATGGAACTATCTCGTTTACATCTGGAAACTTATCGTTCAGTTGAATTCTCGCCTCAGTTC
>JABDPL010000031.1 GCA_013042825.1 Flavobacteriaceae bacterium
GTTGTAGAGGCTTCATCACTGTCTATCCAGGCAATAGGAATTTGGGCAATGGAATTCGAACGTTTTAACTCGGTTCGTAACAGCAGTTCAACATCAAATGAGAATTTTGTTTCTATCATATCCTCCAGGAAGTCATGCAGGAACGTGGCATTAAAGGCCTTATATCCACATTGTTCGTCGGAAATATAATTAATGGGATGCAGCAAACGCCTGCGAAGATAAATGAATAATTTCCCGCGATGGTTCCTGAACTCCGATCGCATGGTAAAACAGGTCTTTTCCCGGCGGGAGCCTATGGCCAGTGCTTTATCCTGTCTAACCAAAGCATCGATCAGTAGTCCAGACATCCCGAGATGGGAGGACAGGTCCGCATCGGTATAGAGGATGATATGGTTTTGACGATTCAAGGCTGCCGCATACCGCAAACCATAGAGAATGGCACCGCCTTTCTGACTGTCGGTTGCAGAAGACAACCCACCAACCAAAGGCGATTGAGCAGCGATTGCCTCCTGAAGAAATAATATTTTAATCCGATCACGGCAGACCGATTTTTTAGCGATCTCCTCTGCCTTTCTGCCACTGCCATCCGGACAACCATCATCGACAACTAGCAGATCCCAACTAAACCCTGAGTGGGATGACGACAGCCATTCCAGCTGTCTTATCTTTTCATTCAGGCAGTCCTCACCTAAAGGTGATTCATGAGGAAAACTCAAGCGCTCGGTTTCTTTATATACGGCAAATACCACCGTTAGATGCACCTCTTTTTTTAAACGTCTCAACGCAAATTTTGATTTGGCCAGTTTTACAGTCAGTACAGCATTATAATTAGCCTGTGGAGATTTCGACAAACCCCAATCCAGTTGATCAAGTTCATCTTCTTTCAGTTGTTGTGCCCGCTCTTCAAGTTGCCTGAAGATCGTGCCATCAGAGAGGTTGGTTTGTGCCGGAAGTGTATTAATAAATGTTTTAATTCTGCTCATAAGGTCGTTAAAAAAGGAATTTACTGAACTGATCTTTGTTCAAAAGTCGCCTCAGATTTTTCGAAGGTAGGTTTTCTATGTCCAGTTGTTAAATATAATCAAGCAGAATACTTTATCATAACTTGTTCTTTAATGTTATTTATTCCTTGTTTTGCTTTTATACACAGCTACCTGGTTATTATCGATTGAATGGCATGTGCAGGAATACTCAAGGAAATGGCTTCCGCAGCACCCACAAAAAGTTTATAATCAATCGCCTCCTCACTCTGGTTCATGATTACGTTGACCATGCTGCCGTTGTCATTTATAAAGGAGGTGCTCAACAGATGGCTTCTGCTGCTCACCGTACTGATCCGTTTTGCTCCCGGGCGAATGAATTTTGAAAAATGACCGATATAAAAATAGGTTGGCGTATAGATCAGATCTCCAGATTCCGTATCCCCATGAATTGGTGCGAAACAGTAATTTCCCACGTGATTGGGTCCACCATTTTGGTTTAACAGAATATTCCAATCGGTCCAGCCTACGGTTCCATTATTGAAATCGTTGATGATTGACCGGCCATAGCGCTCGGCATGTTGCCAGTATTGGTAGCGGTCAGTGCGGAACCCTTCCTGACAGCCTTCAGTAAACAACAGGTTTTTAGTCGGAAATGATTCCTTGATGTTGCCCAGGTTTGAGAACATGGGTTTACCACCCGCCCAGGTTTCGTACCAGTGAAAACCGATTCCCCAGGCGTATTTAGCTGCCTCAGGGTCTTCAAAAATGGTATTGGCCCTGTGATTGATCAGGTCCCTGTTATGATCCCAAACAACTATCTTTTTATCACCGAGCCCTTCGCGTTCCAGCGTCGGACCAAGGTGGTTCTTTAAGAAATCCCGTTCTTCTTCAGCCGAATAAATGCAGGACTCCCAGCGTTGCACGGCCATGGGCTCATTTTGAATGGTGATGCCCCAAATAGGCATACCCTCGTCTTCGTATGCTTTTATAAACTTAGCATAGTACAGCGCCCAGGCATCGAAATATTCCGGAAGCAGTTTCCCGCCCTGAAGCATGTTGTTATTGTCCTTCATAAAGGCCGGGGGGCTCCACGGACTCGCATAAAGCAGCAAACTTCCGCCAGCCGCCTCGATAGCTTTCTTTATCAACGGAATTCTATAGGTCCGGTCATGCGCAATACTGAAGCTCTCTAAGTCTTTATCACCGTCTTCGATATAGGTGAAACTCCCGCTGCTAAAATCGCTGCTATGAATGGGCGTACGGCATAGGGAATAACCAATACCCTCATCCTTGTCGTAGTAAGCGGTTAAAAACTCCTGTTGCTTTTCGGCGGGTAATTGGGCGAAAACCTCTGCCGAAGCATCTGTTATCGCACCTCCGATGCCAAGGAAGGATTGAAAGGATTTATTCGGATTGACAAATATTGAGACCTCGCTTTCCAGGGGCTGTTCAGCGGTTTGAAAGACCGGTCGCCCTGTTTCTGTAAGTCGTAAATCGGTCTCACTTGCTGTTGTATACACCACGGATTCCTTGCCTAAGACCGATGCCATTTGTGCACCTGATGACAATTCGGGTTTGTCTTCATTGGTTGTTTCCTCATTTCTTACGTCTTTACAAGCGGTAAATGCAATAAGTAACAGGAAGCTGATGATTCTGTAATTCATAATATTTTTTTGTTAATGCTCGAAGCTATTGTGCATATTGTTCTGCCAGGTTCCATGTATCCCATACTTGCTTCACCAAATATTTAAATTCGGTTGAATCCTTACTCTTTTCCAATTCGGCAAAAATACTGTGTAATTCTCCGCGTAGTGACGGGTATTTATCGGATACCTGCATTACCATTTTCCAGGCTTCTATATGCTGACGAAATGCGGAAGTGAACTTTTCCGGGCAATTTGAGAAATCCAATGACTCCAATTCTTCAGTGTAGGTCATTATAGACTGGCTTAACGATACTTTCTCAGACGCATGATTCCTGACTTCCCCTAAAATACTGTCACTTGTAAAAATGTGTTCAACACATTTTAGCTGTTTTACTTCAGCTGTCTTATCGGCGGCATTCTTTTTACCAACTGTTTTATTGCAGCTCAATATTGAGAGGACTAAAATAAAGACCATGAATTTCATATTATTTTTCTCAACAGTTAATAAACCAGTCTTCACAAGCCGTGGATATAATCTATGGTGGTTTACAACCACTCGGGGAATACAAGAATTTATTTGATTGAAGATAATGATTTTTTTGTTTGCCCGTCTGAATCTGCCTATGAAGCAGGAGTGGGTAAGCCGTTAGTCTGAGTTTTTTCAGAATTTACTCCAACTGCTTTTTAACCTCGTCAATAGATTCCTCTAATACTTGCTTGACTTCTTCAATTGTGGTATCCGGATGATTATTCCAATCCTTTACGGGATTTCCCACAACTCGTCTGTTTTCGTATTTTCTAATCGTGAATTTTATCAATTGGATGGCAGGTCTTAAAGGATCATCTTCCCACTCATCTATAACCTCCGAGAATGCTTCAATGAGTGGTACAGGAAAGGCTATATACTTCTGAAGTATTATGGCTCTCTAAGTTCCGGTCTTCATCCTTATTCCATCAGGAAGGGTCAGACAGAAGTTCATCTGCGCATTGAAGGATTTTCAGATCTTCAGTATCGAATACCAAATAATGCGCACTAGTATTTAATTGTTCTCCTAATTTTGGGTGTTTATCAAAGGTCTTATATAACTCGGCTAATAGCTAGTTGGTGACTTCAATAATTTCGCTGTATTTAAAGCCGGTATTACGGTAGTAAAGTTGCAGTTTCTGATTCTTGAATTTTCTCTTTTCTTTCCTCATTCTAATTATTGATTTGCAGTGTAATGAGAATCCCAACAACCACTAGGCCAATCTCACCAATGGTGTATTTAAAGTATTCACTTGTCTTATTCTCCATAATTAGTGATTGGCGCAATTGGCGGAAGAATTTTATCATGGATTATGGCATCAAGTGGTATTATTATTTCTTTGATTAATTACTACTGTCT
>JABDPL010000033.1 GCA_013042825.1 Flavobacteriaceae bacterium
GGCAGACATCGCCTCAGCCCTGAGTAATAAGGTGATCTTCACAAGTGACAATCCCAGAACCGAATCGCCTGAAGCCATAATTGAAGAGATGGAGAAAGGTGTTGAGCCTCAGAATTTTAAGAAAGTACTTTCGATAGTTGACAGGAAACAGGCTATAAAAACCGCTATCCAGCTGGCACGATCGAATGACATAATCCTGATTGCGGGCAAAGGCCATGAGACCTACCAGGAAATAAATGGAAATCGCCTTGAATTCGATGATTATAAAATCGCGGAAGAACTCTTAAAACAATTACAAAAATAAGCATGCTGTATTACCTGTTCGAATACTTGGAAAACGAATATCAGTTCCCCGGAGCCTCACTTTTTGGTTTTATAACCTTCCGTGCAGCTATGGCTATTATTCTTTCCCTGCTTATTTCTACGATCTACGGAAAGCGGATAATACGGTTCCTTCAGAAGAAGCAAGTGGGAGAGACCATCAGGGATCTCGGCCTCGAAGGACAAAATGAAAAAGCAGGAACACCGACAATGGGTGGCATAATCATCATAATCGCTACGCTGATACCTGTTCTGCTACTCTCAAAATTGGAAAATATCTATGTGATCCTTCTGATCACAACCACCGTTTGGATGGGCATAATCGGATTTATAGATGATTATATCAAGAAATTCAAAAAAGATAAGGAAGGTCTAAAAGGCCGGTTTAAGATTATGGGGCAGGTAGTTCTCGGGTTAATTGTTGGAATTACACTTTACTTTCATCCAGAGGTAACCGTAAAAGAGGAACTGCCGCTGGCTGAACAGGTAGTTGTCACCGAATCAACCCAGAATCTGAAACAATTTAAGCCCGAAGAAAAATCTACCAAAACCACAATTCCTTTTGTGAAGTATAACGAATTCGATTATGCTGATCTGATCGCCTGGATCAGTCCGGAAGCCAGGAACTATGCTTGGTTGATCTTTATTCCACTGGTTATTTTCATCATCACAGCCGTATCTAACGGGGCAAATCTTACCGATGGGATCGACGGACTGGCAGCCGGATCGTCCGCAATTATCGTCTTGACCCTGGGTATTTTCGCCTGGGTTTCAGGTAACATAATTTTCTCAGATTACCTGAATATCATGTATATCCCACGTGTTGAGGAGATCACTATATACATAACAGCCTTTGTGGGTGCCCTGATAGGCTTTTTATGGTATAACACTTATCCCGCACAGGTGTTTATGGGCGATACAGGCAGCTTAACCATAGGAGGGATTATTGCGGTAATCGCGATTGCTGTGCGCAAAGAATGGTTAATCCCGGTGCTATGCGGGATTTTCCTTGCTGAGAATTTATCTGTAGTCATGCAAGTGAGCTACTTCAAGTACACCAAGAAAAAGTTTGGCGAGGGCCGTCGCATCTTTAAGATGTCACCCCTGCATCACCATTACCAGAAACTCGGTTACCACGAAAGCAAGATTGTAACCCGGTTTTGGATCATCGGCATACTATTGGCGATCGTTTCAATTGTCACATTGAAGATTCGCTAATGAAAAAACTGGTTGTTCTCGGCGGAGGTGAGAGCGGCATTGGTGCAGCCGTTCTGGGGAAACAAAAAGGTTATGAGGTGTTTGTTTCCGATTACGGTAAGATAAAGGAGAATTACAAAAATGTTCTTTTACATCATGAGATTGAATGGGAGGAAGGTTTGCATTCCGAAGGAAAAATAACCGAAGCAGACCTGGTCATGAAGAGCCCGGGTATTCCCGATGATGTTCCTATTGTCAGGATGGCGCAATCGTCAGGACTGTCGGTTATTTCGGAAATCGAGTTTGCATCCAGGTTTACCGATGCGATGATTATAGGGATCACAGGAAGCAACGGCAAGACCACCACCACCATGCTTGCGCACCATATTCTCAAAAATGGAGGGTTAAATGCAGGCATGGCAGGTAACATCGGGGATAGTTTTGCTCTGAGTGTTTCAAAAGAAAACTTCGACTTCTATGTTTTAGAGCTAAGCAGTTTCCAACTGGATGGCATCATAGATTTCAGACCGCATATAGCCATAATAACCAACATCACACCCGATCACCTGGACAGGTATAACTACCGGTTTGAGAATTATGTGGCATCGAAATTCAGAATATGCATGAACCATTCAAAGGAGGACTACCTGGTATACGATGCGGAAGACGCAGTTATCCGAAAGTACCTCGACGAAAATCCTATTCAATCAACATTGATTCCATTCTCATTGGAGAATGAGCAGGAACAGGGGATTTATTATAACGACAACGAAAAAACGATTCATATAAAAATTGAAAATAGCGATCATATTATGCCAACATCAAATTTATCATTAGAAGGAAAGCACAACATCAAAAATGCAATGGCTGCCTCGGCAGTTGCCCAGCTGCTTCACATCAGGAACAACACTATTCGCGAAAGCCTTGAAACTTTCCAGGGTGCAGAGCACCGTTTAGAGCAGGTTTTACGGATCAATAAAGTGGAGTATATCAACGATTCGAAGGCCACAAATGTGAATGCCACCTATTATGCTTTAGAAAGCATGGACAAACCAACTGTTTGGATAGTGGGTGGAGAAGATAAGGGGAATGACTATGAACAGCTATTTCCTTTTGTAAATGAAAAGGTGAAGGCCATTATCTGTCTTGGGGTGGACAATAAGAAACTCATGGAAAGTTTTGGCGGTATGGTAGACATCATAGTCGAAACCCAATTCATGAGCGAAGCTGTGAAAATCGCTTATAAAATAGCTGAATCAGGTGACGCTGTTCTGCTATCTCCTGCATGTGCGAGTTTCGATCTGTTTGATAACTATGAAGATCGTGGAAGACAATTTAAAGAAGCTGTAAGAAAACTATAACCTTGGAATTGCTCAAGAACATAAAAGGTGATAAGCTAATATGGGCGATTGCAGCCCTTTTGGCGATATTCTCATTCTTGCCGGTTTACAGCGCGGCAAGTAATCTGGCATATATTAGCGGTGATGGGAATACCTTTAATTATTTTCTTAAGCACTTCCTGCATCTCTTCCTTGGCTTTGCCCTGATGTATGGTGTTCATCGTATTCCATATCGCTATTTTCGGGGCTTATCTATGATAATGATTCCCATGGTTTTGGTATTGTTGATAGTCACGCTTCTTCAGGGAACGACCATAGAGGGTGCCAACGCCAGTAGATGGATACAAGTTCCTTTTGTTGGTTTCACCTTCCAACCGTCTACACTAGCTGCGGTTGTACTTATGGTCTATGTGGCCCGCTACCTGTCCAAAACAATGGATAAGCAGCTTTCATTCAAAGAAACCCTTCTACCCCTGTGGGTGCCGGTCTTTTTGATCCTGGCTCTGATTCTTCCAGCTAATTTCTCGACAACCGCAATAATTTTTGTGATGGTGCTTGTTCTTACATTCCTCGGAGGCTACCCTTTGAGATATTTAGCACTGATATTAATATCGGGAGTTGTTGTATTGTCAGTATTTATACTTGCAGCCAGGGCTTTCCCCGAAGCCATGCCGAACCGGGTAGATACATGGACGAACAGGATTGAAAATTTTTTGAATGGTGAAGACACTGAAGCCGATTACCAGATTGAAAAGGCTAAGATCGCAATTGCTTCAGGGCACATCCAGGGACTGGGTCCTGGTAAAAGTATTCAGAAAAACTTTTTGCCCCAATCATCTTCAGATTTTATATATGCCATCATTATCGAGGAATACGGCCTAATTGGAGGCCTATTCCTGATGATGCTTTATTTATGGTTGCTGTTCAGGATAGTAATAGTTGCCCATAAAAGCGATACCATCTTCGGTAAATTATTGGCCATAGGTGTAGGGATGCCTATAGTATTTCAGGCCTTGATCAATATGGGAGTTGCAGTAGAACTTTTTCCTGTTACAGGACAAACCCTACCCTTGATAAGTAGTGGGGGTACATCGATCTGGATGACTTGTCTGGCTCTTGGTATCATATTGAGTGTTAGTGCCAAACGCCAGGAGATTAGGGAGATGGAAGAGCGTGAAGATAACCCATTGGAAATTTTAAGTGAAACCATAGGATGAAAGCCATGAGGATCATATTGTCAGGAGGGGGAACCGGAGGTCATATCTATCCGGCCATATCTATCGCCAATGAACTCAAGGCTCGTCATCCTAAAGCTGAATTTCTGTTTGTTGGTGCCAGGGATAAAATGGAAATGGAAAAGGTTCCTCAGGCGGGTTATAAGATTGAAGGCTTATGGATTTCAGGTATACAACGCCAACTCACCCTAAAAAATCTGTCATTTCCTTTCAAGCTGATCAGTAGTTTATTGAGATCGCGAAAAATCCTTAATCAATTTAAACCAGATGTCGCCATAGGCACCGGTGGATTCGCTAGTGGGCCACTTCTGCAAATGGCTGTATCCAAAGGAATTCCCAGCTTGATCCAGGAACAGAACTCATACCCCGGAATAACAAATAAGCTGCTCTCGAAGAAAGCACAGATCATTTGTGTGGCTTACGATGGATTGGAGAAATACTTTCCGAAGGGCAAAATCATAAAAACAGGTAATCCAGTCAGACAGGATATTTTGAATATTGAAGGACGTGCGATTGAGGCAAAGGATCATTTCGAACTCAAGCATAATAAATATACCCTATTAGTTCTTGGTGGCAGTCTTGGTGCACGCCGGATCAATACTTTGATAGAGGAGAAATTAGAGTTCTTTCAAACTCAAAATGTGCAACTGATCTGGCAGTGTGGCAAATTATATTACGATCAGTATAAAACGTTTGATAAAACCGAAGATGTTCAGGTTCATGCTTTCTTAAATAATATGGCCCTTGCATATGCCGCAGCCGATATAATCATCTCTAGAGCGGGAGCAAGTTCGGTGTCAGAACTCTGTATAGTGGGTAAACCGGTGATATTCATCCCCTCACCAAATGTTGCTGAAGATCATCAAACCAAGAACGCCAGGGCCATTGTTGAACAGGGAGGCGCGTTGATCATAAAGGAGGAAGACCTCGATGTGGATTTTGAGAATGAGTTTTCCACTCTTGTGAATTCCAAAGAAAAACAAGAACATTTGGCATCAGGTATCAAGAAACTCGCATTGGTTGATGCTACAAGTGATATTGCAGATGAGGTGGAAAAATTATTGAAGATATGAGCGGATTGAACAAGGACAATATGTATTTCATCGGTATTGGGGGTATCGGGATGAGTGCGCTCGCGAGATACTTCAGGACCTTGGGTAAATCTGTAGCAGGATATGACCGGGTTTCATCTGAGATCACAGATGGACTGCAGGCCCTGGGAATACACGTTCATTTTGACGATAGTATTGATCAAATCGATCCGGATTTCCTAAATTCAGAAACGACCCTTATCGTCTTTACACCGGCTATACCTGAAAATCACAGTGAATTAAATTATTTCAGGCAGAACGGCTTTGAGATATTAAAAAGGGCTGAGGTCCTCGGTTTAATAACAGAACAAACAACATGCCTGGCAGTTGCAGGGACTCATGGTAAGACTACCACCTCAACCATTCTCGCGCATTTGCTTGTAGAAGCAGGAGTTGAGGTTACGGCATTCCTTGGGGGTATTTCCGAGAATTACGATTCGAATTTTATTCAGAAAGGCCAGCGTGTGTCTGTTGTCGAAGCTGATGAGTTCGACCGCTCCTTCCTTAAATTACGTCCGGATTTCGCCAGCATTACATCTATGGATGCCGATCATTTGGATATATACGGCAATGCCGAAAATCTTAAAGAATCCTTCATGGCTTTTACCAAATGCATCAAGGAAGGCGGTAAACTCTTCGTCGTAAAAGGATTGCCCTTGCCTGGTATAAGTTGTGCCGTAGATGAAGCAGCCGATTATTCGGCCCATAATATTAGAATTGAAAACGGGACTTATGTGTTCGATCTGAAAACACCAAAGTCCACAATAGACGATATAAGATTTAACCTACCTGGTAGACATAATTTGTCGAATGCTGTAATAGCCTTGGCAATGGCTATAGAATATGGTTGCGCTCCGTATAGACTTGCCAGGGCATTAGCATCTTTCAAGGGGGTTAAACGACGTTTTAGCTGTCATATAAAAACGGATAATTTGGTTTTTATAGATGATTATGCGCACCATCCGGAAGAAATAAATGCTGTTTATCTGGCAGTTAGGGAGATGTTCCCTGACAAGAAAGTCCTGGTAATGTTTCAACCGCATCTATTCAGCAGGACCAGGGATTTCGCCGATGAATTCGCCCGTAGTCTCGAAAAGTTCGATGAAGTGTGGTTATTAAAAATTTACCCCGCTCGGGAAGAACCCATTGAAGGGATTACATCAAGCTGGTTGTTAGACAAGATAAGGCACTCAAAAAAACGTCTTATTTCCAAGGCGGAAATAATTCCGGCTCTTGAAGATGTCCAAGCAGGCGTTATTATGACGCTTGGCGCCGGTGATATAGGGGAAGAAGTTGAACTGATAAAGGATAAACTGAGTTATGCGATTTAACTGGAATTACATAAAATTCATCATCCTGCTGACTTTGATTGCTGGCCTGTATTCCTATTCAACTGTAAAAAATGATGCACGTATGATCGAGGACATTCAGATTCGTTTTCTCGGTGATAATGACTTATATATTACGGAAGAAGCCGTTAATAAATTGTTAATACAAAATAAAGACAGTATTACGGCAGTGCGTAAAGAAGCCCTAGATTTGAATGGATTGGAAACCGCCCTTAAATCTAATCCCATGATCAAAACCGCAGAGGTGTATCTATCTGTAAATGGGCAAGTTAAGGCCGATATTAAGCAGCGCAAACCCATTGCAAGAGTGCTTACCAATGCATCGTATTATATCGATGAGGACGGTTTATTCATGCCCTTATCAGGAAATCGTACAGCACGCGTTCCGCTTGTCACAGGAGATATACTCAAAAATGACCTCAATAATGTGTACAGGGTTGCCAGGAAAATTCAGGCAGATGAATTTTTAAGGTTTCATGTTGTTGAGATCATTCAGCATTCAGATCGTTCCATAAGTCTAAAGTTCCGGGAATTAGATTTCGAAATTGTCCTGGGTAAAGTTGATAAACTCGATGGAAAGATCAACAATTTGAAAGCATTTTATCAAAAAGCGAGAAAGGACAATGCGCTTAAGAAATACAAAAAAGTGAATTTAACTTATGAAAGCCAGGTCGTCTGCACAAAAAAATAAGGTATGGAAAAACTTAACATATCAGTTGGTTTAGATATTGGAACTACTAAGATAGTTGCTATGATCGGCCGAGAGAATGATTATGGTAAACTCGAGATTCTTGGCATTGGTCGTACCAAAAGCCTTGGCGTTCATCGGGGGGTAGTGAACAATATCACTCAAACCATACAATCGATTCAACAGGCGGTTGGTGAAGCCGAAGCTGAAGCCGGATTCAAGATTGACGAGGTTACCGTTGGAATCGCAGGTCAGCATATTCGCAGCCTGCAACATAGCGACTATATAACACGCGCCAATTCAGAAGTAGTGATCGATGAGGATGATATCGATCGCTTGATAAACCAGGTCTATAAGCTCGTCATGCTCCCGGGGGAGGAGATCATACACGTACTACCGCAGGAATTCAAAGTGGATGGCCAGGCCGAGATAAAGGAACCCATCGGGATGTATGGGGGAAGGCTGGAAGCCAATTTTCACGTAGTTGTAGGCCAGGTGTCTTCAATTCGTAACATCGGTCGATGTGTTAAAAGCGCGGGATTAGATCTTGAGGGCATAACCCTGGAACCTTTGGCATCGGCAAACGCGGTTTTGAGCCAGGAGGAAAAAGAAGCAGGTGTTGCATTGATCGACATAGGTGGTGGAACTACCGATCTGGCCATTTTCAAAGATGGTATAATAAGGCATACGGCCGTAATCCCTTTCGGTGGAAATGTGATAACCGAGGATATTAAGGAGGGGTGTTCAATTATTGAAAAACAGGCTGAACTGCTAAAGATAAAGTTCGGATCGGCCTGGCCAGGAGAGAATAAGGATAATGAGATTGTTTCTATTCCGGGATTACGCGGGCGTGAACCCAAGGAGATCACTTTAAAGAATTTGTCGAAGATCATCCATGCGCGAGTGGTCGAGATTATCGAACAGGTTTATCTTGAGATAAAGAATTACGGTCATGAGGAACAGAAAAAGAAACTCATTGCAGGAATTGTATTGACCGGTGGCGGAGCTCAGTTAAAACATCTGAAGCAATTGGTGGAATATATAACTGGAATGGATACCCGTATCGGTTTTCCGAACGAGCATCTTGCCGGCGATAGTGATGAAGAGGTTACAAGTCCGCTGTATGCCACAGCCGTGGGATTGGTAATGGATGGTGTACGTCGCTCCCGAAAGAAAAAAGAAGATATGGCGCTAGAGGAGGCCCAGATGGATGATGGTGCTTTGGAAGCGGGGACAATGGGAGAAGAGACCATAACGGAACGAAAGACCAAGGAACGACGTTCCTTACTTGATAAATTGACCGAGCGACTTAAAGAGTTTCTCGATAACGCAGAATAACATTTTAATCTATTGAATAATAAAAATAAATCCCTTAAAACCTATTTATATGAATAATACTAATGACCTCGGTAATATCACCTTTGATCTGCCTAAACATCAGTCGAATGTTATAAAGGTCATCGGCGTTGGCGGTGGCGGCAGCAATGCTGTGAATTACATGTTTCAGCAGGGCATTAAAGGCGTCGACTTTGTGATCTGTAATACAGATTCTCAGGCGCTTAACAGTAGTGGCATTCCTAACAAGATACAGCTGGGTGTTAATCTTACTGAAGGGCTTGGGGCCGGAGCCGATCCTGAAATCGGTGAGCAGGCGGCACTTGAAAGCCTCGATGATATCAGGAGTATGCTGGAAACTCAGACCAAGATGATCTTTATTACAGCCGGAATGGGTGGTGGTACCGGAACCGGAGCCGCTCCGATAATTGCCAAAATGGCTAAGGAAATGGGTGTCCTTACGGTCGGTATCGTTACCATGCCATTTCAGTTTGAAGGTAAAATGCGAAATCAGCAAGCACAAAAGGGGATTGAAAATTTAAGAAATCATGTTGATTCGTTGGTCGTAATCAATAACAATAAATTAAGGGAGGTATACGGCAATCTTGGCTTTAAGGCCGGTTTCTCTAAGGCAGACGAGGTCTTATCAACCGCGGCAAGAGGAATCGCTGAAGTAATTACCCATCACTACACTCAGAATATTGACCTGAGAGATGCCAAAACGGTTTTAAAGGACAGTGGAACGGCAATCATGGGTTCTGCAATGGCCTCGGGAAATAATCGTGCTCAGGAAGCCATTATGAAAGCTTTGGATTCACCATTATTGAATGACAATAAGATAAGTGGAGCCAAGAATGTACTATTGCTGATCGTTTCAGGCTCGCAGGAGATAACCATCGACGAGATTGGTGAGATCAATGACCATATTCAGATGGAAGCGGGACATGGAGCCAATATCATCATGGGTGTTGGTGAGGATATGGATCTTGAAGATGCAATTGCGGTTACCATTATAGCAACCGGATTTCATATAGATCAGCAGAATGATATTACTAATACAGAGGTCAAACGGGTGATTCATTCCCTTGAGGAGGATCAGCTCATGGAACAGGATCTGTCGGATAAGGAACCGGCAATCATTACACCTGATATCGTTCTTGAAAAGGAAGAGCGTATAGTACATACA
>JABDPL010000035.1 GCA_013042825.1 Flavobacteriaceae bacterium
AATATGCCGATGGCGGATTAGGTTGCGTGGTTCCTATCAGGGAGGCAATCCTGAGAGGTGCTACTGTTGTTGATGCCATAATCCTGGAATCGGAGAGCCTTGACCATAATAAGGTGATGGGCAAGAATCCCTTTTCCCTGATGTTGAGCCTGTTCGGACAGTTGCTTAACCAGGTAGAACGCAATGATATAACCATTGGTAAATTGGCAGCGAAGAATAACGATGTCGATCTCAATTTGTATTATACACCCACCCGCTTAACAGAGAATTCATTGATATTCAGTAAACGATTAATGCAAAAATGGTGGAAGGAAGGCTATGAATATGCAAAGTCTAAGCACAATCAATCCCCATCCAACGAATTAAAGGACGATGATCTCGATCCTACCAAAGATCACTCACTTCTTGCTTGATATAAGTTAAAGCAGCATCGCTTGGTGGCCGCTTCTCCAGCATCTCGGTTAAAACGACTTCTCTCAGTTTATCTGCCGTATCAACTTTTTCAGGCAGCCCGGCTTTTCTGATCAATTGAATCGTAGCTGATTTTGCCGCGGTTATAATGTTCCAACACTCATCACTCATATAGATCTGCTGGGAGAGATTGTGTTCGTATTCTTGCTCAATTGTTGCTATAATTAACGATTCATAAGTGTCTTTATCTGAAGATGTTGGCTTTACACGAATAATTAATTTATTCGGTGAAATTCGCTCGAGGAATAACACCATGCGCTCATAGGCTTGCAGACGAACCGGAAGCGAATTTACCTGAAGATCCTTATGCAATAAAAAGCGACGCCGGCCATCTTCATTCCGGGTGTGTTCACGAAAAAAATAGAAGGCAATTATACCGGTGATTAATGTTGGCACTGCGTATAGCAGAAGTTCAAATATTTTAGATAGTTCCATGGTAAATTATTTTGAGGTTTTTTAAACCCCGTAAATATATACAATCTTTTAATTCCTCCATTGATGCAAAGGGAATCATCACATTGTTGATGAAAATGTTATTAAAGGCATAAATATCCCTGTGGGTGCCGAATCCTGGGTGATTATTTTCCCGCTTGATTGAGGCAAAGATCCAGCAGCGCTTGATCCTTTTAAAGGGAAACTCCTCTTTATTATTCGCGACAGAAAATCGACGCATCTCCGGGCCTATGCTTTCCAATAAGCAGCGCAGATGTCCCATGACCGGATAATTCTGGATTATAGTGCGTCTTCGCCGGATTAAAATAGTATATATAGCCACTAATCCTGAATCAACCAGCACCCATTTCCCACACGAACGACTACATAAAATTCGATGAGTGCGCTCATGACTAATTATTCAGGTAGTCGTAAGTCAGCTGTAAAAAGGTCCTCACTCCGAGAAGCAACCCGCCCTCATCGATATAAAAGTCGGGCGTATGATGTGGTGCCGATTCCGCGGTGCTGACATCGAGCGGTTTTCCACCTAAAAAGAAATAGAATCCCGGTATTTTCTCCTGAAAGAATGAAAAATCTTCAGCCCCCGTTATGGCTTTGATTTCAAATACCTTCTCCTGACCGGCTGTCTGATGAAGCGACGGCAACATTTGTGCCGTAAGGGCAGGATCGTTGTAAGTGATGGGATAGCCTTTGGCGATATCTATTGTTGCTTCGGCTCGGTAGGCTTTGGCAATGGCAGGCACCATTTCCTGCATGCGCTTGTTGATCTGTTTCTGCATGTCGTAGTCTAAAGTTCTCAGCGTACCTACCATATGTGCCTCTTCAGGAATGATATTGCTCCTGACTCCGGCAGAGATTTTTCCTATTGAAAGCACAACAGCTTCCTTGGTTAATGGCATTTCCCGGCTTACAAGTGTTTGCAAACCGTCGATTATCTTTGCGCTTATCGTGATGGGATCTATGCTGGTCCAGGGTGTTGAACCGTGACTTTGTTTGCCTTTCACATGTATTTCAAAACTCTGGGAGGCCGCCATAATTCCGCCGGGTCTATAGGCGATGGTGTTGATATCCTGTCCGGCACCGATATGCAGACCAAATATCGCATCGACCTTCGGATTCTCAAGAACACCTTCCTTAACCATAAGTTCGGCACCGCCTTCCTCTCCCGGAGGTGCGCCTTCCTCAGCCGGCTGAAAGATGAATTTAACCGTTCCCCTGATCTTGTCTTTATTGTTGGCAAGGACCTCAGCAACACCCATCAGAATGGCTATATGAGCATCATGACCACAGGCATGCATAACTCCGGTCTCAACGCCACGGAATTCCGTTCTTACCGTCGATTTGAAGGGTACGTTGGTTCGTTCGGTTACCGGAAGGGCATCTATATCAGCCCTTAATGCCAGGACCTTTCCGGGTTGATCACCCTCCAGGATTCCAACAACACCGGTGTGAGCGATTCCTGTTTGAACGCTTATCCCCAAATCTTTCAGATGTTCTGCGATTTTTTCTGCGGTTCTGAATTCCCGGTTTGAGAGTTCCGGATTCTCGTGGAAATCACGCCTCCATTCTATCACTTTAGATTCGATTTGATCGAAATCTATTCCCTTTGAGTTTTGAGCAGGCGAGTGAAATGAAACATAACCGATCAAAACCATTACTAATAATCTCATATAGTTCAGTTTAAAATTTTATAAAAGTATATCCATTATTCTGGTATTGCAAAAGCGCTGTCATGGCTGAGAGGGCTACCTTGACTTCCGGTATCATATCTGTACGCTCAACTGCCCTGAATTTCATGGTTTGTCCGCACAATATGATCTCGGCCCCGGCCTCAGTTAAGGATTTTATAAGCGGTGTATTCGGATTGGGAACACCGTAAAGTTGCTCGTATGCCGTATCGTTTAGAATATCCTGCCAGGCACCGCCATGTATAGTCATAGCTACCTTTAATTGCTCGGGTTTCAGACCTTCTTCTGCATGCATATTCAAAAATCTGGCTGCGGTTTCAATATATTTATTCACCTGTGACTTTTTTTCAGAAGACTCAGACACATCGAAGATAACCTTGTGATAGGCATCGCGATCTGTTTTGATTTCGGGGTTTTCTACTTTGAATGTCTCCCCGTGTCCCTTGATGATCTTTCCTTCAATTCGTTCAACTTGTCCGAATACCAGACTCATAAACAAAAAGGAGTATAAAATCGTTAATAAAAACCGCCTCATATAACTTACCAATTAGCCTTAAATATATTTAAATTTGCAGAATGCCAATAGTAATTCCGGATTGTTTATAACTATTGTAATTCCCCGGAAAATATACAAATAACATTGGCTAAATTAACTCCTTTAAGTACAGTATTTTGAACAATTTCTTAGATCAATTGAATCCTGAACAACGCGAAGCCACCTTGCAAAAGGACGGCCCTATGATAATCATTGCAGGAGCAGGATCAGGCAAGACCCGTGTGCTCACCTACAAGATAGCCTATCTTATGAGTGAGGGAATTGATCCTTTTAATATTCTTGCTCTTACCTTTACAAATAAGGCGGCCCGGGAGATGAAATCCAGGATCGCGAACATCGTTGGTGAGAGTGAGGCAAAGAACTTGTGGATGGGGACCTTCCATTCGGTCTTCGCCAGGATACTTAGAGTTGAGGCCGACAAACTCGGGTATCCTTCAAATTTCACGATCTATGATACCCAGGATTCTCAGCGGTTGGTGTCTTCTATCATAAAGGAAATGAAATTGGACAAAGATGTATACAAATACAAACAGATCTTCAGCAGAATTTCATCTTATAAGAACAGCCTTATTACCGTTAAAGCCTATTTTCAGAATCCTGAATTGATCGAAGCCGATACCATGGCTAGGCGACCGAGGTTGGGGGAGATATATCAGGCGTATGTTGAGCGTTGTTTTAAGGCAGGCGCAATGGATTTCGATGATCTGCTGCTCAAAACGAATGAACTCCTCGCACGATTTCCGGAAGTCCTTGCAAAATACCAGGATCGCTTCCGTTACATTCTGGTAGACGAGTACCAGGACACCAATCATTCACAATACCTGATCGTTCGTGCACTGGCCGATCGTTTTCAGAATATAAGTGTAGTTGGCGACGACTCCCAGAGTATATATGCCTTCCGTGGTGCCAATATCAATAATATCCTGAATTTTCAGAGGGATTATCCCGAATCGAAGCTTTTCCGCCTTGAACAGAATTACCGATCGACAAAGACTATTGTTAATGCTGCGAATTCTGTGATTGAAAAAAACACCATGAAGATCGATAAGGTGGTCTGGACGGCCAATGACAAAGGGACAAAGATCAAGGTGAACCGCCTGATGACCGATGCCGATGAGGGCCGTTATGTGGCGAGTTCCATTTTCGAGGAGAAGATGAAGCGACAGCTGAATAATAAAGACTTCGCCGTACTCTACAGAACCAATGCCCAGTCACGGGCCATAGAGGATGCCCTGCGCAAACGCGATATTCCTTACAGGATTTTCGGTGGCCTCTCATTCTACCAGAGAAAAGAGATCAAGGATGTGCTGGCCTACCTCAGGTTGATCATCAATCCGGCAGATGAAGAAGCTTTAAAACGCGTGATAAACTTTCCCGGGCGTGGCATCGGTCAGACTACAGTGGATAAGCTTATCGTCGCTGCCAATGCTCATGACTCAACAATTTTTGATGTTATGAAGAAGAGCGAGGCCATGAATCTCAAGGTAAATTCCGGGACAAGAAAAAAACTACAAGATTTTGTAACCATGATCGAAAGTTTTCAGGTTATGAATCAATCGTCGAATGCTCATGAATTGGCGGAACATGTGGTTAAGGTCACCGGGCTTATTCGGGAATACAATAAAGACGGCACCCCTGAAGGCATAACGCGTATGGAGAACATAGAGGAATTGATCAATGGTATGCGCGATTTTGTTGAAGGTCAGAAGGAACTGGCTGATGCCACAGGATCCCTTACCGAATTCCTGGAAGATGTTGCTCTTGCTACAGACCTGGACCAGAAAGACGATAACCCGGATAGAGTTGCACTAATGACCATACACCTGGCAAAGGGATTAGAATTTCCGAATGTCTTTATTGTAGGACTGGAAGAAGATCTTTTCCCGAGTGCCATGAGTATGAATACGCGCAGCGAACTGGAGGAAGAACGCCGCTTGTTCTATGTTGCCCTAACACGGGCCGAGGACCGGATTCATTTGACCTATGCCTTATCGCGATATCGCTGGGGTAAACTCATCGATGCCGAACCCAGCCGATTTATCGAAGAGATCGATGATCGATATCTCGATATTCTTACACCTTTGCAGGAACAGCGTTTCAACCCTATGCTCGATGCCAGTATTTTCGGCGATGTTCCAAAGAATAAGATCAGACCCAGGGGTGCCTCTATTCCGAAGAAGAAAAGGCCGGAACCCTTCAAAGCAGGTGTTCCCAAGAAATTGAAACCCATAGGAAAGAGCAATAGCGGTTCTGCAGACCAGATGATAAGCCTGAATGTTGGACAGCGGGTAAATCATCAGCGCTTCGGCAGGGGTGAGGTGGTGAAGATTGAAGGCAAAGGTGCCGATTTAAAGGCCGAGATAAAATTTGAAGGCAGTGGGATTAAAAAGCTCCTGCTGCGTTTCGCAAAACTCGAGATACTGAATTAAATGGCCCGGTTGATAAAAATATTCGAAGAAAATCCGAGTGCCAGGGCTATCGCAAAGGTGGTGGATTGTTTGCGTTCTGGAGGCCTGGTCATCTATCCGACCGACACGGTTTACGGCCTGGGATGTGATATTACTAAACCAAAGGCACTTGAGCGAATTGCCAGGATCAAGGGTATTAAACTTGAAAAGGCAAACCTGTCTTTTATTTGCCATGATCTGAGCAATCTTAGTGATTATGTTCGACAGATCGATAATACAACTTTTAAATTACTTAAACGCTGGCTGCCGGGTCCGTATACATTTGTTCTGCCGAGTTCAAAATCCCTGCCAAGGCCCTTTAAGAATAAAAAAACAGTTGGTATCAGGATACCCGATAATAATATTATCAGAGAGATGGTAAGGGCCCTGGGAAACCCCATATTGACCACATCGATCTATGATGAAGATGAGATCCTGGAATACACTACCGATCCGGAGCTCATCCATGAAAAATGGGACCGCCTCGTCGATATGGTGGTCGACGGTGGTTATGGCGGAAACGTTCCTTCTACAGTTATTGATTTAACCACCTATCCTCCTGAAACTTTAAGGGAAGGAAAGGGGACGATTGATATTTTCTGAATAAAAAAACCCGGCTCATGGCCGGGCTTCTTACATTTAACGGTTTTAACTTAATTTCCAGAGGCAGAAAGGTTTCTCATTTCAGATTCTATCATTTCATAGAATTCATCGATCTTTGGTAGAACGACGATTCGTGTACGTCTGTTTTTCGCCCTGTTTTCCGGGCTGTCATTTGCAACTAAAGGAAGGTGATAGCTTCTTCCCGAAGCGATGAGCTGAGCCGGATTCACTTCCAATTCCTGCAGCACGCGCACCACAGAGGTCGCACGTTTTACACTGAGATCCCAGTTGTCTAGGAGTAATTCTTTTTGATAGGGTACGTTATCGGTATGTGCCTCGACCATAGCTTCAAAATTAGGCTTGCTATTGATGACCTTGGCTACCTTGCCCAGAATCTCCTTAGCGCGCGAGGAAACCAAATAACTACCACTTCGGAACAATAACTTATCGGCAATGGAGATGAATACCACGCCTTTTTCGACGTTGATCTCTATATCCGGATCATCTATCCCAACCTCTTTTTTCAAACTGGTTACAAGCGCCAGCATCACGCTATCCTTTTTTGTGACAGCATCCTGCAGCCTTGTGATCTTCAGGTCTTTCTCCCTCAAACTTTCCAGGGTCTTCTCAATGTTATCAGCACCTTTTGCCGTTAACATAGTAAGATCCTTGTTGCTTTGAATAAGGTTTTCATTTGATTTTCTTAAATCTGCTATTTGATCCTCAAGGGCAGTTGCTCTGGCCAATGCAGAGGCTCTTTCCTCGAGACAGGTGTTCAATTTTACGGTAGCAGTATTCAGCAAATCCTGGGTTTCCTTCTGCCTGGCTTCAAGGGCGGCGTATTCCTTCTTCGAGACACATGAGGCCAGAAACAAAGCAGAGAGGCTTAAAACGAGTATTTTTTTCATAATCAGTAATCAGGTTAATTCAATTTAACTTAACAAAATTATTGAAATTTAAAGGGTCTTGATGTGGATTAACAAAACTTTTACTAACGGACTTATAAACGATCGAAGGTCCGTTTTCCAAGCACGAAATACGACCAGACAATGGATGTTTTGTGATAGTAGTTCAATTGAGGCTCAGGCAGCGACCGCCTTTGTTCCAGCAAGGATTTTAGATTTCCGTAGAAACTAAAATGCGCCCTCAGTACAGCCCAGGCATGAGTGAGTTCAGCTTCGAAGAAAAATTTTAAAGCCGCAAGGCCATCCATTACCAGGCGCAGGAAAAGAATCCCGAACAGATGTTTTGATGGCAGATTGCGAACAAGCATGTAAAGCGAATTCCTGAAATTGAGATAGGTCTTTCGCGGACTCGCATTACTCAGCGTTGAGGCGCCTCTGTGATAGACGGCAGATTCGCCGCAATATTTGATCTTATATCCTAAATTTCTTAAGCGCCAGCAGAGATCAACTTCCTCCATGTGCGCGAAGAATGAATCCTCAAAACCGTTCACTTCGTCGAATACGCTTTTTCGAATGAACAAACAAGCGCCGGAAGCCCAATGGATATCGGCATCGTTTGAATACCGGCCCTCATGTGGCTCTAAGGTTTCAAATAACCTTCCCCGGCAGTAGGGAAAACCGAACCTATCGATGTATCCGCCTGCGGCACCTGCATATTCAAACGAATTTTTATCCTTATAATCCAGGATCTTCGGCTGTAAAACTGCCAATTCCGGATCTGTGGAGAAGGCTTTCAAAATCGGTTTCGTCCATTCCGGACTAACCATTACATCATTATTTAAAAGGCAGATAATATCGGCGTCAACCACCTGTAATCCCAAATTATAACCCCTGGTGAAACCGTAATTGTCTTTATGCCTGATGATTTTTACAGACGGGAATTGGTCGGAAATTACTTGAACCGAATTATCGTCAGAACCATTATCGATTACATAAATATCAGAGGGGTTTGAATACTGAACAACTGACGGCAGAAATTCCCTCAGAAGTGATTCCCCATTCCAGTTAAGTATGGCAATTGCTAACCTCACGTTATTGATCTGGTCATTTATTAAAATTAGGTATTTCTTTCAAGAACCTATAGCTCTCTGATTTATAGTCCATTATACAATAAAAGTGTTCAAGACCGTTGGTTATCATCAAAAATTCGGACCTCAAGGCGAGGTTATATCTCGCTATCTGATCGAAGGTTTCCTGATCGATTTTGATATGTGGCGCTTTACATTCCACGATTAAATGAATAGTTCCATCGGAATTATATACCACAATGTCATATCGTTTTTTAATACCATGAACCAGCAATTCACGTTCTGCGTTAATATGAGATATCGGGTAATTTTTCTCTCGGGTAAGAAACTTGATGCAGTGTTGCCTCACCCATTCCTCAGGTTTTAAAACCACGAATTTTTTACGAATCTCATCAAAAATAAGAGGTATATTTTCCCTACTTTTGAAACGAAAGGAATACGATGGGAAATTGAGTTTCTGCACCCCGTAAAATTGGGAATTTTTTTTCAATGGACGAAGTCAAACAACTGCTAAAAGATATTCAGGCGGGTAAAATAAAGCCCATTTATTTTCTCATGGGTGACGAACCCTATTTTATCGACCTGATCTCGCAGTACATTGAAAAAAATCTGCTTCCTGAAGATCAAAAGGGTTTTAATCAGATGGTTTATTACGGAAGGGATGTTTCGGTTGAAGATATAGTGTCTGCAGCCAAGCGCTATCCCATGATGGCCGAGCGACAGGTGGTGATTATCAAGGAGGCCCAGGATCTGTCAAGAACCATTGAAAAGTTGCAGCCATATGTTGAAAATCCCCAGCCTTCAACGGTACTGGTGATCAATTATAAATATAAGAAGATCGATAAGCGCAAGGCACTATATAAGTCCCTGAGAAAGACGGGTATCGTATTTGAAAGCAAAACGCTATATGAAAACCAGGTAGCCGAGTGGATCCGACGAATCATGTCTGGTCGAAAGTATTCGATTGCTCCTAAGGCAGCACAAATGCTGATTGAATTTCTGGGAACCGATTTGAGTAAGATCAATAATGAACTCGAAAAATTACAGTTGATTATACCGGAAGGCCAGCAGATTACGCCGGAACTGATTGAGGAGAACATCGGAATCTCCAAGGATTTCAATAATTTTGAGTTACGAAAGGCCATAGGTGAGCGGAATAGCGTAAAGGCCCATCAGATAATCAATTATTTTGCCGATAATCCGAAAGATAATCCCATTGTAGTCACC
>JABDPL010000038.1 GCA_013042825.1 Flavobacteriaceae bacterium
TTTGGTGTATTTAATCCTGTTCCAACCGCAGTGCCTCCCAGAGCGAGTTCGCTCAAATGATCTAAGGTATGTTCCAGCGCCTTTATTCCATGGTCTAATTGAGAAACGTAACCCGAGAATTCCTGACCAAGTGTCAGGGGTGTGGCATCCATAAGATGGGTGCGTCCGATTTTGACAACCGATTTGAATTCTTCGCTTTTTTTCTTCAAGGTATCCCGCAACTTCTCAACTCCGGGAATCGTGTGTTCAACGATCATTTTATAGGCAGCGATATGCATACCGGTAGGAAATGTATCGTTAGAAGACTGTGATTTATTGACATCATCATTCGGCTGAATGGTCTTTTCACCTTCTCCTATAGTATGTCCTGCGAGTTGATGGGCACGATTGGCGATAACCTCATTAACATTCATATTACTCTGTGTTCCCGATCCTGTTTGCCAGATCACCAGAGGAAACTGATCATCATGCTCACCGGCGAGAATCTCGTCGCAGACCCTGGCGATCAGATCGCGTTTTTCTATGGGAAGTGCCCCCAGTTCACAATTCGTAAAGGCTGCCGCCTTTTTCAGGTAGGCGAAGCCATAAATTATCTCAAGTGGCATCGATGCCGGCGGTCCGATCTTAAAGTTATTCCGCGATCTTTCCGTCTGTGCTCCCCATAATTTATCGGCAGGTACCTGGACCTCACCCATAGTATCTTTTTCAATTCGGTATGTCATAATATCAAAGCCTTTTAAAACTTCTACAAAATTACATAATTAGGGTCTATCCATTCCTACTAAATCCGAGTTTGCACAGCGGTTATTTCAGAATTTATCAAATTGCAATTGTTGATAATTCTTAATTTGACTGTTGGAAAACAATTCCGGTTCATTTATCTTTGTGACACATTTTAAAAAACACCAATATGTTTGAATTTGATCAATACCTTGGTTTTCTTGCCTTCCTGACTGTAGTAACTATAGGATTTTGGTTGATGATGTTCCTGATCATGTTTGTAGTTCCATATTGGATCGGTGGCTCATTTATTGAAAGAATGCGTGAGAAACGTCAGGAAAAACGAGCCGCACGCGAAGCGATGAACGGTTAACTTCTTTAGAATAAAATAAATAAAGGAAGCAATTTTGCTTCCTTTTTTTTATCCCTGACCCTCGAATTCGATATCGGAGTCGCCGTTGCCATCGCCGCGCTGACGCTGTTTTTTCTGGTTGAAACGATAGGTGAACGACAAATTGAACGTACGTACACGCCACTGAAATTCACTTTCTGAATCGAAGGAAGGTGTGAAGGTCTCAGTTATCCTTTTCCTTGAATTAAACAGGTCACTCACCCTGAACGCGATAGAAGCTTTATCTTCAAATAAGTCCTTACTGAAAGCCAAACTGGTTGAGAAGACCCCCTGGCTTCTGCTTTGAGCCGTTTCCCTTGGGCCACGGTAGAAAAGCCTGGTTTGCCAGTCTATTTCCCCCGGAAGGGTATACTTGGCATTGAGCCTTGCAAACCAGGTGAAGTTTTCAGCATCAAAATTCTGTCCTTCGAAATCCCCTCTGAGGACCGATTGGAACAGGTTGAGGTTCGCATTGATGTTGAATTTCCTGTTAGGCCGGAAAGTCGCTGTAATTTCACCACCATATCTTTTATTGGTCGCCAGGTTGACCGGTGTTCTTATAATAACCGGAACTTCTGTGCCGCCTACTAGAACCGTTTCTCCTGAATCGATGCTGATAAAAGTAAATACGTCGGTTGCCTCCTGGTAGTACACAGACCCGTTCAAGGTTAATTTCCCCAGTTTTCTCAAATAGCCCAGATCGAATGCGTTGGATAGGCTAGGGTCGAGGTCCGGATTTCCCTGGAAGAGGTTTGTAGCACTGCTTCTCGATGGGAATGGGTTTATAAAGCGCGATCTCGGACGCCTTATTCTTCGGTTATATCCAAAGGTTATACTTTCGTCTTCACTGATCTCAATGCCCAGATTTAAGGTTGGAAATAGCTGTGTGTAATTCTTCTTTTCAAAATCACCGCTGGTTACCTGGTCAATTGTAATTCGTGTGTCTTCCATCCTGATCCCGAGCAGAAATGAGAACTTATTGCCCAACTTATTGCCATACTGGGTGTAAAAAGCATTTACATCCTGTGAAAACAGCAGATTATTGCTCAAATCTGTATTCAGGTCGAAATCAATACCGTCGTCACTAAACAATACGGCATAATCCGTATCCAGTGATTCAAAAGTTCCCCGGTAACCCAGTTCAAACTGACCGTTCTCACCTAAAGGCTTAACGTATTCGGCCTGAAGTAGTATACGTTCCTGGTCTTCGATTGTTGTAACGTCCTCAACGTCGATGCCGTTTTGATTGATCAGGGATTCTTCGGTTTCCTCGCTATCCTCAAATTGAAAATCAGCCGTTAACCTGTGCTGGCTGTCGCCTCCAAACTGCTTGTCGTAATTCACCGAATATTGGATGGTTTTGTCGTCCTCAAATTCCGGATCGAGACGCGTAGTTCTGTTGATCAGTCCGCCTGAGGCGTCCAATTCATCGAGTAAATTTGTAGTATTGCTTTGATTGTCACTGTCCCTGTAAACAAAGGCAGCAGTAATAGAAGAGGTTTCATTGACATACCACTCTACACCGGTATTGGTACTGAAGCTTTGCCTGGATCGGTCGAATTCCCGGTCTTCCCTTAAAAAGGTACTAGGATCATCACCGTTAAAAAATTCTGTATCTGAGAAGGAATTCCCGGGTACGTTTCTGTCGTTGTAGTTCAGGGTATTGAATATGTTTAGGTCGCCGTAACGGAAATTGATATTTCCTGAGGCCCCATAAGTTTCAGGATAACCACCATTCAGGGTAACGGCACCATTAAGTCCCTGCAATTTACTCCGCCTGAGTATGATATTCAGGATTCCGGCAGAACCTTCGGCGTCATATCGGGCCGATGGTGAAGTGATCACTTCTACGCGTTCAATAGCTTCGGCTGGTAATTGCCTAAGGGCATCTGTAGAATTCAATCCTACCAGGCCTGAAGGTTTCCCATTGATAAGAATTCTAACATCGTCGTTACCTCGAAGTGCCACATTACCTTCAACATCAACAGATACAGAAGGTACATTATCAAGCACATCGCTAACAGTTCCACCCCGAACGGTAAGATCTCGGCCTACATTATATATCTTCTTATCGAGTTTGATCTCGACCGTTGTCTTTTCGGCAATAACCAAAACCTCGTCTAAAGATTCAGAATCAATCTCCATTCCGAATGTTCCGATGTTCTCATTACGTTGTATATCACGGTCGGCAAGAGTAATAGTCTTGAATCCGATGAATTCAATCCGAACATCATATACCCCCTGTGCCACCCGAATACTGAATTCACCCTCTAGGTTGGTTATTCCTCCGGTAATTATTTTATTCGATCGCTTACTGAAAAATGAAACAGTGGCATACTCAAGCGGTTGCCCGGTATCTTTTTCAATGACCTTTCCTTTAACCGTTACGTTACGAACTTCGGAGGTTACAGCGGAGGAGGATTCCACTCCGGTAGTTCCAGCTCCTGGTGCCTGCTGAGCGAGGCTGGAAATAGTTAGAAAAAAGGTTAAAAGCGCGACGAGGGCCGTTCTGTTCATGGTGAGTTTTATTGCTTTGATCGCAAAACTACCCTTTAGTTTAAAGCCTTCCGGTTAACCTTTTGTTAAATGTTAAAATAATAAAGGTAAACAAAACTTAAATGATGTCCAGGATGCGCTTTGGTGGCCGGCCAATCACCGCTTTATCACCGTTGATCACGATAGGGCGTTCTATAAGTTGGGGATATTTGGCCATAACTTGAATGAGTTCCTTATCGGAAAATTCAAGGTTTTTGAAATTCTCTTTCCAGATCTTTTCATTTGTCCTGACCAGCTCTATAGGTTTGATCTTCAGGATCTTGATGATCTTGCCGAGTTTCTCTTCACCCAGGGGAATATCGAGGTATTTGATAACCTCATAATCGGCTTTCTTTGTTTCGAGTATTTCAAGGGTTTCGCGTGATTTGCGACAACGGGGATTGTGGTATACGACTATCATATTTTATTATAAGGGATACATAAAAATAATAAAATATCGGTTCCGAAGTGTATTATGCTTTCGATTTACTTTGGCCCATCATCATAAGATAAGCTTTAAGGAACGATTCAATCCCGCCATCCATGACCGCATCTACATTCCCGGTCTCGTGTTGTGTACGAACATCTTTGACCAGTTTATAGGGATGCATGACATAATTCCTGATCTGACTTCCCCATTCGATCTTCATCTTACCGGCTTCGATATCATCACGGGCTTCCTGGCGTTTTTTTAATTCGATCTCATATAACTGCGATCGCAGCATTTGCATGGCCCGATCCCGGTTGTCGTGTTGGGAGCGTGTTTCGGAACAGGAAATCTGAATTCCCGTCGGTTTGTGTGTGAGTTGCACCTTGGTCTCAACCTTGTTAACATTCTGTCCCCCCGCACCGCTGGAACGAGCAGTTGTTATTTCGATATCCGCAGGATTGATCTTTATCTCTATGGAAT
>JABDPL010000004.1 GCA_013042825.1 Flavobacteriaceae bacterium
CTCCAGAACGAAAAATTACATCCTCGTATCTTTTTCGAAAGTTTACTGGTTCTTCGGAATAACTTACCCAAAACAGGGATACGGATATTCCGGGTTCTTCGACTTAATCCATGAATAAAAAAGGGGAAGGTTATGCGTTTATTTTCCAGGACATCATTTACAAGGTTTTCTTCTATATTGACCCTGGAACCATATAAGTAGGTGTGCTTTCGAGCGGCTTTCGTATGCTCTTTTATGAAGTGGTTGTGCATAATACAGTCACCATCAATCTGAATAATATAATCGCCAGATGCCGCTGCAATAGCCTTATTCAGAATTGTCGTTTTTCTGAAACCTTCATCCTCATGCCAGATATGGACAATAGGAATACTGAACTGTTCCCTGTATTTCTCGATCATCGCCCTGGTATCCTCAGTTGATCCGTCATCGGCAATAACGACCTCATCCGGTAAAACGCTTTGCGATTTCAGGCTTAAAAAAATCAATTCCAGGGCTTCCGGCCAATTGTATGTTGGAAATACCAGGCTTGTGGTCATCTGTTCTGTAAAAATTCGTTACCTCTGCGAAACTTTAGTATATTTCCTAGCTTTTCCATGCAAAGAAATGAAAATTAAAAAGATTCTCGGGAAAATTATACCGGTTGTTGACGGCGACTCTCTTAAGCGGCATGTTTCAAAAAAAGTATTGAATTCAGAGCAGTCTGAGTCAGGAGTCATAAATATTCATCGACATGATCACACCAATGTCGGGGACTTTTATTGCGCGCCATATTTGTATTTCAAGGAATTACAGGGACGTTACCTTGACATTTATGGCATACGGGTAAAAAACCGCAAGATCAGATCGCAATGGATCGATGCCGTTTCGAATAATAATTTAATAGTAGGCGGTGGTGGACTCTTTAATCTCAAGCATTTCGAGATCCAAATGCAACTGTTCGAATCCCTGGCCGAACAGGGGAAAAAAATTGTCATCTGGGGCGCCGGTCACAATGCCATAAACTACTCCAGTTTCAATGCGAACAGGCAATATAATGTTGATATCAATGCCTTCGGAATGGCTGGAACACGTGATTTCAGCATGAATAACGAATGGGTTCCCTGTGTGAGTTGCATGCATGATATCTTTGATCGATCGCACGATCCGGAACATGCGGTGGGAATAGTATTCCATAAAAACACCCTCCGGAATAAGTCCTTATTAAAACAACTGGAAACCTACCCATCGCTTTCCAACAGATCAAATCTTCAGGATATGATCGATTTTATCGGGAGATCAGAAATTGTGGTCACCGATAGCTACCATGCTCTCTACTGGTCGATGCTGATGGGTAAAAAAGCCATAGGAATTCCAACCACATCAAAATTCTTCGACTTCAAGCATCAACCCCTGATTTCATCGTACAATACTTTCGAAACCGACCTCAGCAAAGCCTTTTCTTTCGATGGCCTGCTGGAAGAATACCGCGAAAAGAATCGTAATTTTGCGAGTCGTGTATTTGATTATCTCAACCTATGATGCGAGAGGAAATAAAACGGGCAATCGCTGCCCTGAGATCGGGGAAACTTATACTCTATCCTACCGACACCGTATGGGGGATCGGATGCGATGCCACCAACTATGACGCTATCCGGAAGATCTATGAGCTGAAGCAACGGGAAGAGGCCAAAAGTATGATCTGCCTGGTAAGCGATATCAAAATGCTGCAACGCTATGTAGAATCGGTGCCTGAAGCCGCCTATGATATCATAAAACTCTCTGCTAAACCAACCACCATTATTTATGATAAACCAAAAGCTGTTGCCGAAAATGTGATTTCATCGGATAATACCCTCGGCATCAGGGTAGCCAGTGATAATTTCTGCAGGTCGCTGGTCGCCGCCTTTAAGAAACCCATTGTTTCTACCTCTGCAAATATCAGTGGGCAACCCACACCCTTGGGGTTTGATCAAATATCGGAAGACATTTTAAAAGGTGTGGACTATGTTGTAAATTTGCATCGCCAAAAGCGGTCGGAAAAAGCCTCATCAATCATCAAGCTGACAAACGATGGGCAAGTTACCGTAATTAGGGCATAAAGGAATTGATTATCGGGCTTTACGAGCATTCATGAATTTCAAACAGGCACTACAACATAACATCTTTTCTGTAATTTCCGAATCCGCCGAATCATTGAGCATTGACGCCTACGTCATCGGGGGATTTGTCAGGGATCTGATACTTGAACGCGGACTGCACAAGGATATCGATATAGTTGCTGTGGGAAGCGGAATAGGTCTTGCCGGGGAGGTGTCTCGAAGGCTTCCGGGGCATCCGAAAGTTCAGGTATTTAAGACTTACGGCACGGCCATGCTAATGCATGAAGACCTGGAGATCGAGTTTGTTGGTGCGCGAAAAGAATCCTATTCAAGGGATAGTCGAAATCCTGTTGTAGAAAGCGGATCCCTGGAGGACGATCAGAACAGGCGGGACTTTACCATCAATGCCCTGGCCTTAAGCTTGAGACCGGATAATTTTGGAGACCTCCTGGATCCATTCGAAGGCATAAAGGATCTTCAGAATAAAATCATCAGCACACCTCTTGATCCCGATATTACCTACAGTGACGACCCTTTGCGTATGCTCAGGGCTATTCGGTTTGCCTCACAGCTCGATTTTGAAATACAGGACGATTCCCTTGAAGCCATTCACAGAAATGCCGATCGCATCAGCATTATTACGGCAGAACGCATCGTGAGTGAATTGCATAAGATAATCGCATGTAAGAAGCCATCGAAAGGATTCCTTTTACTGGAAAAAACCGGACTTCTCAAATTGATCATACCGGAATTAATTGCTCTGAAGGGTATTGATGAAGTTGAAGGTCAGCGACATAAGGACAATTTTTACCATACACTGGAAGTACTCGATAATATTTCCAGGGAAACCGATAATCTTTGGTTGAGATGGGCTGCTCTGCTTCATGATATAGGAAAGGCTCCGACAAAACGATTTTCAAAGAAATCAGGTTGGACGTTCCATGGGCATGAGCTCGAGGGTTCTAAAATGGTTTATAAATTATTTAAAAGGCTCAAAATGCCTTTGAACGATAAGATGAAATACGTTCAGAAACTGGTTCTGCTGAGTTCCAGGCCGATTGCCCTATCGAACGATATTGTCACCGACTCCGCAATCCGGCGATTGGTATTTGATGCGGGTGACTATCTCGACGACCTTATGACACTTTGCGAGGCTGACATAACCACTAAGAATCCGAAGAAATACAGGAAATACCTCAACAATTTCAAACTGGTTCGGAAAAAGGTAGTTGAAGTTGAAGAGCGCGATCAGATCCGGAATTTTCAACCGCCGGTCTCCGGGGACCTGATCATGAAAACATTCAGAATATTGCCCTCAAAAGAGATCGGGGTCATAAAGGAGGCCATTAAGGAAGCTATCCTGGAAGGTGAGATCCCAAATGAATTTGAGGCCGCTTATAATTTAATGCTGGAAAAAGGAAAACAATTAGGACTAACACCACATGATGAAAGACAATAAGTACGTCATATACTGGTTATTGGCAGGCTGCCTGCTCATTTTTACCATGGTCGTGGTAGGCGGGATAACCCGTTTAACCCATTCCGGGCTATCGATGTCAGATTATAACCTGATCACAGGCACCATTCCGCCACTAAATGAAACCGAATGGGAAGAGGCTTTCGAACTGTACAAGCAATATCCCGAATTTCAAAAACTAAACTATAACTTCACAATAGAGGACTTCAAGTCTATCTACTTCTGGGAGTGGTTCCACAGGGTTCTGGGACGGGTGATCGGACTGGTCTTTATCATTCCGTTTATCTACTTCCTAATCAGAAAACAGCTCAGCAGGCCCACCATCTATAAAGCCCTGATACTTCTGGCGATGGGAGGTTTCCAGGGATTCCTGGGATGGTATATGGTAAAAAGCGGACTGGTAGACAGGCCCGATGTAAGTCATTATCGTCTGGCCGCTCATCTCAGTACAGCATTCCTGACCTGTGCCTATACACTTTGGGTTGCACTGGACCTGCTTTTTCCGAAGAAAAAAGAAGCTGTTTTGAAGATGCGTAAAATCATTCGCTGGAGTTTCGCCCTTCTGTTTATTCAGATTGTCTACGGCGCGTTTGTGGCCGGACTCGATGCCGGTTTCCTGCACAACCACTGGCCCATGATGAGTGAGGGTCAATTTATGCACGATACGGTTTATTCGGAACAGAGTCCGTTATGGAAGAATTTTATAGAGGGCAAGAGCGGCGTGCAGTTCATGCATCGGTCCCTGGCTTATCTCGTGGTGATTTCAATAGTGATCATCTGGAGAAAGAGCAAACAAATAAGCTTGAGCAGGTACCAGAAGATGGGTGTAAATTCACTTTTGATACTGGTAGCCTTGCAATTTGTGCTAGGTGTGCTTACCATTCTCATGCAGGTACCCGTTTGGCTGGGAGTTGCGCATCAGCTCGGGGCATTTCTTTTGTTGATGAGCATGACGTTCACTATGCACCGTTTTAGCAAATAAATTGATATTTTTGCCACAATGATCTATCGATTTCGAATTATTCTGGATAATAAAGAAGAAGAGGATATCTTCCGTGACCTTGAGATCAGGCAAACCGATACTCTTGAGGATCTTCACAATGCTATAACACAGGCTTTTGGTTTTGATGGAATGGAGATGGCTTCCTTCTACCTCAGCGATGATCAATGGAAGCAGGGCGAAGAGATAAGTTTATTTGACCTCAGTGAGGGACAGTCCGAAGTACGGCTGATGAACGAGACTGTTCTTGAGGATATCCTGGATGAAGACAACACCAAACTGATCTATGTTTATGATTTCCTGAGTATGTGGACATTCTTTGTTGAGCTGGGCGAAATCGTTGAAGAGTCGCGGGGCACCGATTATCCTAACCTTATGTTTGTTCATGGTCAAATTCCACAGGAAGCACCGGAGATCACCTTTGAAGGCGAAGATCTGGATCTCGGTGATGGGTCAGACTATGGTCTAGATGATTATGAGGACTTGGATTTCGAGGAGAACTGGAACTGATTCGGCTTACAGAATATAGCCTGTGCGGACACTTTCATAATTCCTTTTTACAAAATCGAGAGCTGATCTGAGGATCTCTCCCATATTCTTACTCCTTTTGAAGTTTACATCATTGGTATACCCATAAATCTCTTTCTTAAGCTGATTTACGTTATCTTCAGAAGAGATTGTATCATCTATCATACAATCGACGAGAGCTTCAATCCGGTCCTCATAGCTGAGCACTCGCCTTACCATGATCGATCGTTCCTCCAGCTTATACTGATCAACCGATTCCTCCTGAAAAAGCTCGGATACCATAGAAACCATCTGAAAGTTTTCCTTAAAAAACTGTGGCCGGTAGATCTTGAATTTACCCTCGTAGGACTGCTGGTCAAAATCTATGGCCCTGATCTTGTAAACCACCTTGTCGAAATCATGAGTAGGTACAATTACGTAATTGTACGACCGCATGTCACCAAGTAAACGGATCATACATCGCTCATTAAATTTCACAAACTCCTTGGCTATCTGGCTGCGTTCATTCTTATCGCAGTTGGGAAGCATGTCCTTGATGAAGATATCCCCCGGAATTCCTGTAATATGTTCTTCGATCAAGGTATCCTCATATACGAGGAAGTGAAGGTTATGCGGCGAGAGCATATGTTCCAGTTCCAAACCATAGATCCTTGAAGCGTCAGCCTTTTTAACATAGAAATGGGTATAATTATCATTAAGGATATTCCGGATCTTTATCCTGAACGGTTTTGAATTTCCGAAAGTGCAGTAATCGATGGCATCGATATTAAGAAAGGGGATGGTGGTCTCAGCCCCATCGGAATGCAACAAGGTGTATATTTTCTTCAGGCTCAGATCGATCTCCTCTCTCTCGAAATCATTATAATACACCCGAATCCATAGCGTATCCTCGTTGTTTTCATCATAAACAGATATTGAACCCTGGAAACGGAGGAGATCGTCATAACATACCGGTATCCGCATATTCCTGCCATAGACCGCCAGGTAATCGTTCAATTTTTCAGATACGGGATAAGACGGTTTTTTCTTCGATATTTTGAGATCATCCATAAGTTTAAAGTTAATCAAAATAAAAAGGAACCTCAAACCGAATGTAACAAATATCGTACATTGTCGTCTTACGTTTATAACCAATCAAAAAACCGGCTTTGGAGGCTATTCTCACACTAAATAATCTCACCAAAAAATTTGGTTTTCTTACGGCTGTGAAGGACCTGTCCTTTACTATACACAAGGGTAATGTTTATGGTATTTTAGGGCCTAACGGAAGCGGTAAATCTACGACACTGGGTATGGTTCTTAATGTTGTGAACAGTACCTCGGGTGATTTCAAATGGTTCAATGGTACGGTAACAACACATGATGCTTTAAAACGTGTAGGGGCCATAATAGAACGGCCGAATTTCTATCCTTATATGTCGGCTTACCAGAACCTGAAACTGGTATGTAAGATCAAAGGGGTAGACGAATCTAAAATCGATGATAAGCTTGAGATCGTAGGGCTTTTAAAACGAAAGGACAGTAAATTCAGAACCTTCTCACTGGGGATGAAGCAGCGCCTGGCAATCGCCTCTGCACTGCTGAACGATCCTGAGATCCTGATCCTGGATGAGCCTACCAACGGGCTTGATCCCCAGGGTATACATCAGATCAGGGGGATCATTAAGAATATCGCCAAAAACGGTACCACAATTCTACTTGCTTCCCATTTACTCGATGAGGTAGAAAAGGTATGCAGCCATGTTGTTGTGCTTCGGAAAGGTGAAAAGCTGTATTCGGGCCGGGTTGATGAAATGATCTCAAGTCATGGTTTCTTTGAAATGAGATGCGATGATAATGATTCTCTTATTAATTTCCTGGAAGCTCATGATTCTATTGGAAAGATCACGGTTGAAAATGAACTGATCACCGCTTTTCTCGATGCTCCTATGGAAGCCACGGAAATCAACCGTTTTGTATTTGAAAAAGGCGTGGTTCTGTCCCATTTGGTAAAAAGGAAGGAAAGCCTTGAAGAACAATTCCTGCAATTAACCGACAAGTCTGAAATCTAACCTCCGGCCAAATGATACGTTTATTGAATCTTGAATTGCAGAAATTATTGCTGAACCGCTGGAGTAAGATCCTGATCTTTGTGTCTTTCGTTTTGCCATTTTTTGTTATTCTTTTGTCATCGCTTAAAATCAACTTCTTCGGTGTTTTCACTTTGGAGTTGGGCGAGTTGGGAATCTTTAATTTTCCCATAGTCTGGCATCTGACCACCTTTTTCGCTTCCCAGTTCAAATTCTTTTTCGCCATAGTGGTGGTTAGCATGATCGGGAATGAATACAGCAACCGCACCCTGAAACAAAATCTCATCGACGGATTGAGCAAGGGGGAATTCATACTATCGAAGTTCTATACCATAGTCTTCTTTTCGTTTATCTCAACCGTACTCATACTGCTGATTACGTTATCGATAGGCCTGTATTATTCAAGCTACACCGAGTTCGCAATCATAATCAAGGAAACAGAATTCCTTCTGGCCTATTTCGTCAAATTGGTTGGCTTTTTCAGCCTGTGTTTGTTTTGTGCCATGCTGCTCAAGCGATCGGCTTTTGCCCTTGGATTTTTATTTATCCTCTATGTAACCGAATGGATTACCTTCGGAATAATTGCTTGGCAGGCTAACACCGATAT
>JABDPL010000043.1 GCA_013042825.1 Flavobacteriaceae bacterium
TGCTTACTTTAAGTACTCATTTTAATTTTATTATACACATTTGTGTTACTAACTTTAATCATTTATGTAATAATGATTAAATATAGTAATAATGAGTAGCAAAGAAAAAAGGTACATTATCACTTTCAAAGAAAGTCATGTGCCAACTCAACAAGTCCAAGAAATTCTTGGATTGACTGATCGTAATTATGAAGAAGGTGTAAACTTTCTTTCGTCTGACAAGGAACCACAGGTTGATGATGTTTTATCGTTTGAAAAGTTAGGCATAGCATCATTGACCTTAAGTAGCACCGAGGTAACCAAGCTAAAGAAAAACAAGGAGATCTTAGCGGTTGAGGAAGATGTTGAAATGACGGTTTTAGAAGTTGAAGAATTGGAAACTGAAGAAACGGATTTTGATTTCTACGATGAATTTGATGAAATGGACGAATCATATGAATTACTTGATTATCAGAAAATAATCGATTCAAATGATTTCAATGAATTGAACCGGCTCGATATCGATCCGTATGCAGATACTTTTGAACCTGAGGAATATGAGGAACAATATCAAAGAGGTGCTGAAGAGACGATGAGGTTCGTTTTGAAATCATTGATTAAAGAAACCGCTCTTGAATCAGAAAGTACCCCTCAGGAATTTCAAAATGCCGCATATCCGCGATATCCTATCAAGAAATATCCATTTCCCAGATATCGTTTCCCAAGGCCCAGGATTCCCTGGCCAGTACCGTTTCTCCAACCAATTCCATGGAACATTAAAATGGTAAAAGCTCCTTTTGCATGGCGAAGAGGACTTACAGGAAAAGGTGTTAAGGTAGCTGTTTTAGATACTGGTATTGCCAGCCATCCTGATTTAACAATCAAGGGAGGTGTTTCCTTTATTCCTGGCGTAACAAGTTATAATGACGGGCACAGTCATGGGACTCATTGTGCAGGAATCATCGCTGCTCGCAACAATTTTTACGGGGTAGTTGGTGTCGCTCCTTATGCATCGCTTTATGCTGTTAAAGTACTTAACGACAGCGGTAGTGGATATTCGTCCTGGATCATTGCCGGTATGGATTGGTGTGTTAAAAATAATATCGATATCGCAAGTATGAGTTTAGGTGGAACAAATCCTCCTATGGTTGCCTATGCGCATGCTGTAAGACGATGCCAATCAGCCAATGTAACCGTAGTTGTTGCCACGGGTAATTCATTTGGATCTTCATTCCCATGGGTATGCTCACCAGCTAACTCAATAATTAGTGGGGTTCCTTCTGCAAGTCCGATTGCCGTAGGTTCGATAGACAAATACCTTAGGATCGCCAACTCCTCAAGCAGAGGAGGCCAGACAAATCTTTGGAACCAAGTAGATGTGGTTGCGCCTGGCGTTTCTGTAAAATCGACCATACTAAATAACCGATATGGTCTTAAGTCTGGAACTAGTATGGCATGTCCGCATGTTGCAGGTGCCGCAGCTCTTGTGAAACAACGATTTGGAGGTATAACACCGCTTCAAATTAAAGCTAAATTGCAACGAACTGCGACCGATCTCGGAAGAAGAGGAAATGATATCACTTTCGGAATGGGATTGATCAATTGTGAAAGAGCAACTCGTTAGAGTCCATCATTTAAAAAAGATGCCTTCTGGTCATTAATAATGCCAAAAGGCATCTTTTTATCTTTATCAGTGGAAAAATATATTGGAATGGATAAAATTGAAAGTACATTACTAAAAAAAATAAACCAGAATCTGTCGGAGGAGTTTAAGGTTTTAATCTGTACGACTATAGATTCATCTTTTAGGAATTATAACGGATGGAAGGAACTTATGGAAGGCATATATTCGGTAAGATTAACAGGAAGCCAAATTAAAGAACTTGCAAAAAATAAAAATGTTCTTTCTATAGAGACGGATGTGGAAATGAAAATTATTGAAGACCCAGATTAAGAGATTTTCCTTAATCAAGAATTATATACTCGATTTATTTCGAAAAGAACACAGGTAGTTGATGCAATGATTATTCACGGAACCAACTTGAATATTTAACATAATTATCGGCAATCCGTTCGATTTCTCCTGATATCAACTCCCTGCTGATATCCCTGATCTTTTTGGCTGGAACTCCCCCATACACAGACCCTGATTCTACCCTTGTATTTTTGGTTAACACCGCACCAGCTGCAATTATGCTGTTGCTTTCTATAACACAATCATCCATGACTATACTTCCCATGCCTATCAGTACATTATCGTGCACCGTGCAACCATGAACAATGGCATTGTGTCCTATGGAAACATTATTCCCGATGTTCGTGGGTGAGGTTTTATAGGTGGCATGGATTACAGCACCGTCCTGAATATTGACCTTATCGCCGATTTTGATATAATGCACATCTCCCCTGATCACGGCATTAAACCAGACACTGCAATTATGTCCCATGACCACATTGCCAACAATTGTTGCATTCTCGGCGATGTAACAGTCTTCGGGAAATTCCGGATGGATGCCATTTACCTGTTTTATTAAAGACATAATTCCTTATTTAAAGTAAGACAATAACTGGGCTTTCCGCGAAGCTGATACCATCACCTCCTTTCCGTTGCTTAGAACAACACTACCCCCTTTACCTTTTATGTATTTTACTACCTCATTTACATTCACAAGATAACTCTTATGGATGCGGGCAAAACTCGAACTGCTAAGCGCCTCTTCAAAATACTTCAGGGTCTTGCTTACCAGTTTCTTTTTGTTATTGTTCAAATAGATCTCGGTATAGTTGTCATCGGCCTTGCAGTAAAGAATATCGGCGGTCTCCAATACCTCAAATCCATCCTGCTGCGGAATGGTTATTTTTCCATTTACCCTGGCCGTGTTTGGAACGAGAACGCTGTCCTGCAGAGCATTCTCCTTAGCCTTGATATCGCCCACATAATCCACCGCCCTGATCAGGTCTTCGATGGAAATCGGTTTCATGAGATAGTAAGAAACATGAGCGTTCAGCGCATCTATTGCATATTGATTGTATGCGGTTACAATTACGGTCTCAAAGGTTCGGTTCTGAACCCGGTCCAACAGGTCAAAAGCATTTCCATAAGGCATTTCAACATCCAGGAAAACCAGGTCTAACTCGTGTTTCTCTATCAAGATAATGGCTTCTTCAATATTAGAAGCCTCGCCCAAAACGTCGACATTCAGACAATATTTATTCAAATAGTTTCTTAGAATATCCCGGCTGGTTTCCTCGTCTTCAACGATTATCGATCTGAGTTTCATTTGATCTTTTTTAGGGTTACAACGACTTGGGTTCCCTTATCTTCCTGTTCCTGAAGATCACTTATGGCAATATCAACCTTGTCCTTATACATGGTATTTAGTATGCTGATTCTTTTTTTGATATTTCCCATGCCCTTGGAATTATGCTTTTTCTGATGGTCGGTTTTCATTTGTTTTGAACGTTCGCGTCCAATACCATTATCTGAAATCACAATCGCGATGATCCCAGGTTCAGGCTGATCGATCTTAATTGAAAGCAGTCCTTTTTCCTTCTTATATCTAAGGCCATGCCAAACTGCATTTTCTATATAGGGTTGCAGCAACATAGGCGGGATCTGAAAATTTTCCGGTTTGACCGAAGGCGCTATTTCAATCTCATAATCAAAACGTTCCTTGAAGCGGAAATGTTCTAAACGGGTATATAATTCTATCAATTCAATTTCCTTCGATAAAGGGATAAAATCCTCCTCACTGTTTTCAAGAACCGCACGCATCAAAAGAGAAAAATCAGTGAGATAACTGTTGGCCGTCCGTTCATCATTCATCGCAATAAAACTATTGACCGAGTTGAGCGCGTTAAAAATAAAGTGCGGATTCATTTGGGTCCTGAGAGATTTAAGCGCCAGGAGATTATTAGCTATTTTTTGTTGCCTGATATACTTGTACATAAAATATCCCACACTCAGCAACAGTATCAATCCTACGATCAGGGAATATATTATCAGCTGCTGCCTTTTATTGCGTTCAAGAGATAACTCATATTTGGTTGCCGAAAGCGCCCGGTCTGATTCCAGGCTTGATATCCTGTTCTGCTTTTCCGCCAGGTCCTGCCTGAATCGCGCCGCCTGTATGATCTCCTGCTCTTTCCGGGTATACAAGGCATCAACCACATCTATATAATCGTTATAAGCCGTCATAGCCTTATTGAAATCACCGGCATCACGATAAACCTCAGATAGTTTTCTGGTAGCATCCTTCTTTACAACCAGGTCCCTTCTTTTCTCAGCTTCTGAAATACTCTTTTGGAGATAAGGGATCGCACTGTCGAAGTCCTTTTTCATATAATAGGCATTGCCGATCTTGTAGTTCTGCTTTTGAGAGGTCAACGGACTCTCATTTTCAACGGCCTCATCCGATTGAATTTCCTGGATGTCGGTCAGGGCTTCCTGCCTGTTCCTGATCTCGTCTTCATAATTCTGGTTTTTATTCTGAAAATCTGCCACCTTCACCTTTTCCTCCAAGGCGCGTTTCTTATTTTCCTGGGTTGCCAGATCGAGAGACTTTTCATAATAATCTTCAGCTTCTTCAACAACTCCCATGGCTTCATAGGTTTGAGCGATCTTCGAATTCAAATCGGTGATCTTCGGTGTTATCAAATGCTCCTGGGCCACCCTAAGACCATTGTTATAATTCGCAATCGCTGCATCATAATTCTGTGTGCTGTAATACACGTCTCCCATACCCTCAAACCGTTCTATGCGCTCCCAGTTCGACAGATTTATTTCATTTATACTCCGAAAAAGGGAAAGGCTTTCCTGGAAATTACTGTTCATAGCATAGGCCTTAGCCAGTTTCAGTTGCACAGCTTCGGAAATGGCGTTCTGCAGACTGATTCTGAAATTGGTTACAGCCAGGTCATATTGCTTCCAATAGAAATAGACATCGGCCAGTGTTTCGTAAGCATCAGCATTCTGTGCTGCTGAGTTTGACAACTGCAAGGCTTCGGTAAGGAATGAAATACTCTTGTCAGCATCACTTTTCAAATAGACGTCAGCAGAATCGATCAGGGCATTAAACCCCTTTCTTGCCCCATAGGAATCCAATGATCTTGTCCCTTGCGGAGCGGGCACCCGTCCGGGATCTACCTCAATGGTTATGCGCTCTTTGCTTTTAACCGTATAATACACGGTTTCGAATTCGCTGTGCTTTATAATAAGTTCATCGTTGATCTTCACCGGTATGCGGAATTCCCCCTGTTTATCGGAAGTAGCATAGGCGCCGCCATTCACCTGTATGTTGACCTTCGGAATGGGCTCAAAACTATCGCTTTCAATGATTTGACCACGTATTATAAAGGTCTCCGAATCCCGTTCCGGCCGCACGTCCTGCCCGAATACCGACATAAGGCAAGCCGGGAAACATAACAACATTAAACCAAGGATTCTTATTTTCATCTACCGTTCAATTACTGTAAACATACATACTTTAGGCGTTATAATAAAATGGGGGGAAGCCCTCCAGAGCCTGTATATAGTCCTTTTTTCACTGTTTAAAAATCTAACGGTATCATTCCCTAACCCAAACGGTCGTTTCACGCATTGGTCTTTTTTTCTGAATTCGTTCCATCGTAAGTTGCCATCAGATAATCAAAAAACGCAATACATCATGAAAACATTATCAAAGTCATTAGTTTTACTGTTTCTGTTGGCGGGAATTTCAGGAATCTATGCCAATGCATTAGAGAATCGGAAAACCCAAACTGAAACCCTATTGAATCTTCATCCGGATAAACGTTACATCAAGGTGGCCCTCTTATTAGACACCAGTAATAGCATGGACGGACTTATAGACCAGGCCAAAGCTCAGTTGTGGGAGATCGTGAACGAATTGTCTTATGCCAAATGCAGGGGTGAGCGGCCAAACCTGAAAATTGCACTTTATGAATATGGTAATGACGGCCTTGTATCTTCGGAAGGATATATCAGGCAGGTCATTGGTTTTAGCGAAGACCTTGACGAGATTTCAAAAGAACTCTTTTCACTGACCACTAACGGTGGAAGCGAATATTGCGGACATGTGATTCAAACATCACTCAATCAACTGGAATGGGGATCAAATCCAGATGATCTTAAATTGATCTTTATAGCCGGGAACGAACCCTTTAATCAGGGACGAGTGAATTATCAGCATGCCACTGCCAATGCGAATGAAAAAGATGTAACCGTAAATACCATTTTCTGCGGAGATTTTAACCAGGGTATCGGCAGTTACTGGAAACATGGTGCCGATCTCACCGCTGGGGATTATATGGCCATAAATCACAACCGGGCAACTGTACATTTTGCTTCACCTTATGATGATGCCATTCTGCAGTTGAATATCAAACTCAACAAAACCTATGTCACTTATGGAGAACAGGGTCGAACCAAAAAAGCTCTCCAGTCTGAACAGGATTCCAGGGCCGGAAGTTACAGCAAAGAAAATGCGGTAAGCCGGACGGTGAGCAAAAGCTCCCATTTATATAAGAATTCCAGTTGGGACCTGGTTGATGCCGTTGAAGAGGATGCAATAGAAATTGATGAATTGGAGGAATCTTCTTTACCACAGGAATTAAAGGGCAAGTCAACTCAAGAGATCGATGCATATATCAAAACCAAGCAAAGAGAACGTCAATCGATTCAGAGGGAGATACAGGAACTCAACGAAAAACGACGAGCCTATATCACTAAAAAGAAGCAGCAAGAAAACACAAACGGTCTTGAAAGTGCAATGATAAAAGCTATTAAGTCACAGGCCAAACTCAAGAACTACGAATGGTAAAATTAAAAAAGGCTCCCGATGGGAGCCTTTGTTCTTTTAGTTAACGCTCGGGCATTCACAATCCCATTTTTCACGCCTGCAGTTGAAATTATATCCAAAGGTCAATTGATGGAAGCCACCATTATCGAACACCACCGAATTCGCCTGATAAGAATAGGTGTAAGCAAAAACAAAATTATTATAATCCACGCCCAGGAAAGGTGTGAAATATTGAAGTTTCTGACTGCTTACTCCGGAACCATCTAGAAATTCTGCTCCATCAAAACTTCGGCGGTAGGATAATCCAGCCCAAATCTTTCCGAAATCCATTTCCTTATAGGCCTTTATATTCACATCTATGGAGGACTCCTCTGTAGCATCCCGATACATGAACATAAGAGAGGGTTCAAAAGAATACTCACTGCTCAATTTGCTGAAAACATAACCCGCAGATACCAGATAGGTTCTCAAATTATCATAACTAAGGCCCTGTTCATTAAAATTTATGCCCTGGTTATTTAAAACATTTTTAACCGTGGCATGTGCATAGAAATCGATAAAGTGATACGAAAAACCAAAATCGACATTAAAATTGGTCGCGCTTTGTTCAATACCTGCAATGATCGGATCAAATCCATCTGCGAGGAATGAGGTCTCATCTAATTTATATTGAATAAATCCTGCACTTAAGCCAAATGACAACATACTCAGATCAATGGTGTTCCGTGAAAACATGATATGATGTGCATAGGTAAGATAGGCGCCGACTTGCGAATGATAACCATTTTCATCATTATAAACGATCGCCCCGATTCCTGATGGTCCGTCCCCTATTCGCGTATTGGCGCTCAAGGTCTGAAGATTGGGCGCATTGTCCTGCCCAAACCACTGCTGCCTCGCCGTTAACCTGATCTTACCACAGTTTGCTACTCCTGCCATCGAGGGATGGATCAGATAGTAGTTATCCGTCAAGTAATCAGAATATATTGGCAGGCCTTCCTGGGAAAACGAAAATTGTGCGCAAACGGCCATAATCGCTACCAGGCCAAATATTTTTAATTTCATAGAATTATCTTTTCAAGGTAAAATGGGCTCTAAACTCTTTCTTAACATTAATACCGGGTTCGGTAT
>JABDPL010000050.1 GCA_013042825.1 Flavobacteriaceae bacterium
CTGGAAACGTGCGACCATATCGGGATAAGGATGCGGACCGACAACGCTTCCGATAATGTAATGGGTGTTTTCCGGATTGTTTATCCAGTCGCGAATGGCCTCGTTGGTAGCATCTTTCAGGGTTTTACTTCCTGATATTGCAGGAACAACAGTCGCACCCAGCATTTTCATCCGGGCAACATTTGGCGCTTGCCTTGCAATGTCAACCTCACCCATGTATACGACACATTCAATACCCATAAGTGCACAAACGGTTGCTGTGGCAACACCATGCTGACCGGCACCGGTTTCGGCAATGATCCTGGTTTTACCAAGGCGCTTTGCCATCAGAATCTGGCCAACGGTGTTATTTACCTTATGGGCTCCGGTATGGTTCAGGTCTTCCCGTTTTAGGTATATTTTCGTTTTGTATTTTTCAGACAGTCGTTTAGCGAAATATAATGGGGAGGGACGACCCACATAGTCTTTTAGTAACTGATTAAATTCCTCCTTGAAGGCGGGATCTGCCATTATTTCAAGATAATTCCGACGTAATTCCTCAACATTGGGATATAACATCTCGGGTATATAAGCCCCACCAAATTCACCATAATATCCTTTCGGATCGACATGATAGCTCATAACTTCGTTTTAAAATCAATTAATTTGTTTTTGTTTTTCAAGCCTGGTTCATCCTCAAATTTGCTATTCACATCAATAGCGTGGCAAAATTTTGAAACTTTAGCTTGCTTGAATTCATGGAGTGCGTCCAAAGCTTCTAAGCCGATTCCACCGCTTAGAAAAAATGGTTTGTCACCCTTGTAATCTGCCAATAGGTTCCAGTCGAATGCGATTCCATTTCCTCCGGGTAGTTCCCCTTTGGTATCGAAAAGATAAAAGTCGCAACAACTGGTGTAATGTCCTATTCTTTTAAAATCAAAGGTCTCATCGACTGAAAATGCCTTAATCACTGATATATGTTTTGATAGCGTCAATTTTTGCAATTCATGCTTCAATTTTTCACAGTAATCGGGCGATTCATCCCCATGTAATTGTATGGCGTCAAGATGGAAACGTTTGCAAAGTTCTGTTACTTCAGATATTGTTTCATTAACAAAAACGCCAACTTTTTTTATTGATTGTCCGATCTCAGGAATATCAGCAGTCATATTTCGGGATGAGCCTTTATAAAAAATAAATCCCATATAGTCGGGCTCCAGGGATGCAATGTCCCTGATATTATCAGCGTATTTCATGCCACAAACCTTAAGTTTCATCTTTAATGGCTTTAATAAATTTTTCGGCAGTTTTTCCTGGATCATCGGTTTTCATAAATGTCTCTCCTATGAGAAAGCCTTTATAGCCAAAGTTGCGCAAATCATTTATGGCGTCGATTGAACTTATTCCGCTTTCCGATACTTTCACCATATTTTGGGGTATGCGCTTACTCAAGGCTCTGCTTATTTCGAGGTTTACATCAAAGGTTTTCAGGTTCCGGTTGTTTACGCCTAGCAAATCAATTTTACAATCTATAATATTGTCTAATTCCATCTCATCATGAACTTCTGCGAGTACTTCCATGTTGAGTGAATCGGCGAGATTCGCCAGGGTTTGAAATTCGTTTTTATCGAGGATAGCCGAGATCAATAAAATCACATCGGCCCCATGGGCTTTAGCTTCAATAACCTGGTAAGGGTCGATGATAAAATCTTTACGTAAAAGCGGTAAATTACAACTAGCACGTGCCAATATCAGGTCGTCTAACGATCCTCCGAAGAATATGCCGTCGGTCAATACCGACATGCCACACGCCCCGGCTATTTCATAACCTAGAGCGACATCTTGAATCCTGGCTGTTTGATTGATCACCGACTTTGAAGGTGAACGTCGTTTATGTTCGGCAATAATACCTGACGAACTATTTTGAAGTGCCTTTGATAAGGATCTAGTCGGTTGATTAAAAAGATATGATCGTTCAAGCTGTCCGACAGAAATAACCGATTTTTTAAGGCTAATTTCCTTCTTCTTCTGGATTACTATGGTTTCGAGAATATTCATCGGCTCAACTCGATTAATCTGTTCAGTGCCTGATGTGCTTTCCCGGATAACAGGGATTCCTTTGCCAATTCAAATCCATTCAAATGATCGATTTGATGGGCTGTGGCAATAGCCAGTCCTGCATTTGCGCACACCACATTATTCTGTGCTTTGGTTCCTTTTCCGGAGATGACTTCCAAAAATATTTTTGCGGACTCCTCCACGGTTCCGCCACCAAAAATATCCGATGCCATTATCTTTTCGACCTTCAGATCTGCGGGTGAAAAAATCTCTTCGGTTTTATTGGAAATGACCTTGGTATCACCCGTAAGAGAAATTTCGTCATACCCGTCAAGGGCATGAACGATTGCATAATTCTTATTGGTTTCCTGGTATAAATACCCATACATGCGTAAGAGTTCAAGATTGAAGACACCAACCATTTGATTGTTCGGGAAGGAGGGATTCACCATAGGGCCAAGCATATTAAAAAAGGTTTTAACTCCAAGTTCACGTCGTATTGGCGCGACATTTTTCATCGCCGGGTGAAAAAGAGGTGCGTGTAAAACACAGATTCCTGCTTTATCGATACATCTCTTCAGGAAATCTTCATCATTCTTGAATGTAATACCGAGATACTCCATCACATTCGACGAGCCGCAGGCTGAAGAAACACCATAATTCCCATGCTTAGCAACCTTAACGCCGGCACCGGCAGTTATAAAAGAAGATAAGGTTGAGATATTAAATGTGTCTTTTCCATCACCTCCGGTTCCGCATAAATCGATAGCATCGAACTCCGACAGGTCAATAGGAATACATAATTCCAACAACGCTTCCCTAAAGCCCTTTAATTCCGCGATAGTAATACTTCGCATCATATAAACGGTGAGGAACGAAGCAATTTGACTTTGGTTGAACTCACCATTGGAAATTCTCACCAATACCGCCTTGGCCTCCGAAGCTGTTATGCTTTCATAATTTATTAGTCGATTGAGAAGATTTTTCATAATTATGAATTAATCCAGTTTTTTAGGATTTGCTTGCCGTCAGGAGTTAAAACCGATTCAGGATGAAACTGGACTCCTTTAACATCAAAAGACCTGTGTCTCAGAGACATCACTTCACCCGATTCATCAACAGATGTCGCCTCAATTTCCGGAGGAAGATCGGGGTCCACAACCCATGAATGGTAACGTCCGACCTCGATCTCGCGAGCAAGTTCATCAAATAAGGATTCGTCGTCAACTGTTATTTTCACTTTTGTAGCGACGCCGTGATACACCTTATCAAGGTTTATCAGACGCCCTCCATAAACCTCGGCTATAGCTTGCTGCCCGAGGCAAACTCCCAGAATACTTTTTGTAGCTCCATATTCTGAAATGATGAGCTTAAGCATACCAGCTTCGTCGGGTATTCCAGGCCCTGGAGAAAGCACTATTTTATCGTATGATGCCACCTCTGGCAATACCAGCTTATCGTTTCTGATAACCGTCACGTCACATTCCAAATCTTCGAGATAATGAACCAGGTTATAGGTAAAGCTGTCGTAATTGTCAATAACCAATATCTTTTTCATAACTATAGGTTTTCAGCCATTTGAATGGCGCTGGTTAGTGCACCCAATTTATTGTATACTTCTTGCAATTCATGATCGGAACGCGATTTCGAAACCAAGCCCGCCCCGGCTTGCCAGTGTAATCTATGATTCATACTGAGGAAGGTCCGAATCATTATAGCATGATTAAAATTTCCATTGAAATCCATGAATCCCAGTGCGCCCCCATAAAATCCTCGACTTGTTTTTTCATATTGTTCGATCAGTTGCATGGCCCTGTGCTTTGGAGCACCACTTAGGGTTCCGGCAGGGAATGTGTCTGCAACAACCTGTATGGTTGATGTTCCCGGATCTTTTTTTCCAACGACTTTACTAACGAGATGAATGACATGCGAAAAAAATTGAACTTCACGGTAGGTTTCGACCTTTACATCATGACCGTGACGACTCAGATCATTCCTTGCAAGATCGACCAGCATGACATGCTCGCTGTTTTCTTTGTCATCATCAACAAGTTTTTTAGCGAGATCAGCATCTTTTAAATCATTTCCGGTTCTTTTAAAGGTTCCGGCGATGGGATGGATTTCCGATTGGCCGTCCTGAACGATCAATTGGGCCTCAGGCGAACTGCCGAAGATCTTAAAATCACCGTAATCAAAATAAAACAGGTAAGGTGAAGGATTTATACTGCGTAAGGCTCTATATACATTAAATTCATCTCCTTTAAAACTCTGTTCGAATTTTTTGGAAAGAACCAGTT
>JABDPL010000062.1 GCA_013042825.1 Flavobacteriaceae bacterium
GTACCATAGGTCAAGCCGGCAATGGCTTGAATGCCACCAACTTTAAATATCTTCGAAACGCCACATAAATGAGCGGTATATAAAATTTCAGGAGCAAGTTTACCCTCGCGATCAGGCGGTGAACAGAGCACTATTTCTTCACAACCGGCCAGCCTGGCCGGAATGGCCAACATCAAAACCGTGGAAAACAGCGGTGCCGTTCCTCCGGGAATATAGAGACCTACTTTCTCGATCGGCCGTTTTTCCATCCAACAGTGTACGCCGGGAGTGGTTTCAACCTCAACCGGATCTGTTAATTGGGCTTTGTGAAAACGCTCAATGTTGATCCTGGCGTGATTTATGGCTTGCTTAAGCGCGTCAGGGATTTTATTAATGGCGTCTTTAATTTCCGTTTCGGAAACCTCAATGCTGTCGAGCTTGACATCATCGAATTTTCTTGTGTATTCAAGTATGGCGGAATCCCCTCTTCTCTCAACGTCATTAAAGATCTCTAAAACCGTCTCTTCTATATCGTCAACTGTTTTAGTGGGACGCCTTAAAAGTTCCGGCCAGGACATTTTATTCGGACTGATTATGGTTTTCATAGCTTCAAATGATCATATTCTCAATTGGACAAACCAGTATACCCTCTGCCCCATTGGCTTTTAACTCGTCTATAATCTCCCAGAATTCATTCTTATTGATAACCGAATGCAAAGAACTCCAACCGTCTTTGGCCAGGGGTAAAATAGTCGGGCTGTTCATTCCCGGTAAGATCTCGCAGATCGCATCGAGCTTATCATCCGGTGCATTTAAGAGGACATATTTCGATTGCCGTCCCTTTAGAACAGATTTTATTCTGAATAGAAGGCGTTCAAAGACCTTTTCATTTTCCGCCGACATTCCCGGACTCTTTGCCAGAACTGCTTCCGACTGAAACAAGACTTTGATCTCCTTGAGATTATTCTTGAAGAGCGTACTTCCGCTGGAGACGATATCGCAGATGGCATCGGCCAGTCCGATATTGGGTGCGATCTCAACAGAACCGTTGATCAGGTGCAGGGAGGCTTCTACCCCTGCCTCGTCGAGGAAGGCATTGATCGTATTGGGATAAGAAGTCGCAATACGCTTGTTCTTAAGATCTGAAATGTCTTTTATATCTGAAGATTTCGGAACCGCTATCGACACCCTGCATTTTGAGAAACCGAGTTTCTCAGCCACGGCGATATCCCGGGCTTTTTCAAACAATATATTTTCTCCAATTATCGCTATATCTACCACGCCATCCTTGAGGTATTGTGGGATATCGCTATTCCGCAGATAAAAAACCTCCAGGGGGAAATTCCTGGCGGATGCCTTTAATTGGTCTTTTCCATTATTTATCGATATTCCGATAGCCTTCAAAAGTGCCATGGAATCATCGTGTAGCCGGCCGGATTTCTGGATTGCTAGTTTTAATTTACTCATGATCTGTTCGTGTTTTCGGAGTAAACCCTGCGAAGTTAGTGCAATAAAAAAACCCGCAAGATAACTCAAACGGGTTTTAAATATATTTTAACTCTATTCAATACATTCTCAACTCGCCTGAGGGCCAGCATGAAAATGATGGTGATGGTTCTGAATAGATCTCATAATCGTTGTTGAAAACAAAGTTTCAGAAAAAAATATTAGAATTCCTAATTCTCTCTGAACTTTATTGGTTACCAAGGATTATAGGTAATCCATCCTTACCAGATCCGATGATCACGACTTTGGCGTTAGCTGATTCCGAAAGTTTAGTTGTGGCTTCAATTCCCTTATCCTGAAGAATCTTGTCGGTTAGCGATGCACTTAAAATACGGTTTGCGTCTGCTTTTCCCTGTGCTTCAATTATAACTTTTTCGGCCTCTTTGGCTGCCGTAACCAGTCTAAATTCATACTCGAGAGATTCTTGCTCCTGCTTTAATTTACGCTCTATAGCCTCTTTAATAGTAGGAGGAAGCGTCACATCCCGAACCAGAACTTCATTTAGCTGTACATATTGCTTTGTGAGAATATTCTTTGTTTCTTCATAAATCTCAACTTGTATAGCATCTCGTTTGGTTGAATATAACTCGTCAGGAAGGTATCGACCTACAACACTACGAGCTGCACTGCGAATAGCTGGTTGAATAACACGTTGCAGGTAACCCTCTCCCAAAGTTTGGTGCAGATTCCCCAAATCGTTATAAACCGGCTGGTACCATGCAGATGCGTCGATTTGTATTTCTAACCCATTTTTAGACAACACCTTCATTTTTTCGAATAATTCTTGTTGCCGAACTTCGTAGATATAAACCTTGTTCCAGGGAGCCACGATATGAAAGCCCTCACCTAATGGTGGCTGATCGGTGACAACACCTCCGCCAAAGGTTTTATAAAGCACGCCTGCCTGTCCGGAACCGACGGTAACAGCAGACTTTCCGATGAGGATCACGATAACGATAAGTCCGATTATGATCGGTAATCCGATCTTTGGTAATTTTTCCATAATTATTTATGAATTTTTAAATTAAATAAGTCCGTTATATTTTCTTGTAAACCATTCAGCTCCAAGACTTAAAGCCAGCAGGAATAACAAGATTTTAAAGTCGATCAAAGGTACGACATTTTTGGTACTTTTCTGTATTGTAGCGAACCTTGAATCCTCGAGCAGAACCCGTTTCAATTCATTGAAATCGTTGCGATAGAAGCTGCGGCCGCCCGTATTAGCCGCTACCGTATTGAGTTTATCTGCATTCGCGTTCAAAAACTGTTGTTCAACATTATAATCCAGGATATTGAGCGAACCCGATCGCGAGGCTTCACCATTGGTAGACCGAACCGTAAAATCATAGGCCCCCGAAGGCATTCCACCGAGGTCTACCTGATAATTATTCTGTTGAATTACGAACGGAATGACCTGGATCTCATCAGTGGACTTATTCTTCAAAACAATTTCGAGACTGGCCTTGTTATCGAACTCATAGTTCTTATTGAAGAATTGTGCGGTTATGGTAATATTCGAGTTCCCATTATAAAAGGATTCATAATCCACGGTTAATCGACTCCTGCGATTATCAGATGCCAGATATTGAACCAATTTCCCGATAAAATTATCGAACTGAACAAAAGCTCCTGTATTCAAATAACTCTGTGCACGCCATTTCCAAATGTTCTCGCCCGCCAAAAGCGCCTGCCTTCGCCCACCGGTCTCCATGGTGAACAACAGTGGCTCGTCGATAAGGTTACCGTTTATCGATTTAAATAAGAGTGTTTCATAGGGTTCATTAATGATTAACCCACCGAATTCAGATCGCAATGGCGGAAAGGAACTGAAGTCCAGATCTTCAACTATAAATAAATTGAAATTGTTATTGAGCTCTGCCAGAAAATCCTCGGTTTGCATGCTTATCTCCTGCTCATAACTTTTCTGAGCCATATTCAAAAAGGTCCATTGGGTTTGTGTTCCAGTAATTGTAAAGAAGTTCCTTCCGGCGTTCTTTAAACCGTCCAGCACGGGTTTAAAGCTGCTATTTGGCTGGTATAGGATCGCTAATTGATAATCTTCGATAACACGGATAAACTCCAGTGGTTTTAATACTTCAACGCTGCGTTGTTCATTGCTGGAGATCGCCTTCTTGAGAACTCCGATATCAGGGTGGGATATACTGGAGATGATGGCCACATTGGTCTTTTGGTCGATCACTTCCACCGCAAAGGGTTTGGAGTTGTTTACTTTGTTTTGCTCATCATTCAGCGGAACTATTCTGGCGTTGTAAGACAGAACGCCAACGCGATTTGCCAAAAGGGTTAAATTAACACTTTGGGATGCATTGGTCTTTGAAAATGACAGATCCTTTGAAAACAGAACGTTGTTACCCGAAGAGATAAGCAGTCTTGAATTAACGGTTGAATTTCCAGTGTATGAAACAAATACTTCAACCGGGAATCGATTCTTTAAAAATGCATACTTATTCACATTTAATCGATCGATTCTCAAATCGGAATAGGTAATTGTATCGCCCATAATCACGGGGAAAACAGGATGTTCGTATTGGCCTGCCCCATATTCGTAGTCGTTACCAAACGTCTGATTTCCATCGGTGATAAGCAGCATTGGAGCAGTGCCACGCTTATAAATCTGATTCAGTCCACGAAAGACCGTATTGATGTTACTCTGGCCTGCATCATATCGCATGGAATCAAGACTGCTCAGTCCCTGCCCGAATTTGTAAAACTCAAGGTCAAACTCCTCGTTCAACTCCTTATCATTTTGCAGATTATCAATAAGGCTATTGACTATACTATCTTGTTTCAGATGAATAATCGATTCGGAGTTATCGACTGCCACGACCAGACTAGGCTTTTCATTGAAATAGGTTGTTCTGTCGAATTTCGGATTTATAAGAAGCAAGCCAACTATAAAATAGCTCAAGGCACGCAGGACGGAGAGAAGAACATCAACTCTGGATCTATCCGATTTCAGAATATATTGATAAGCTGCCAATCCTAAAGAAACGCCTGCCGCAACAATGATAAATATGATCGTTAATGACTCCAAATAATTCTGATCTAATTTCCAAACGAATCCTGAACATCAGCCATAGATTCGTTCATTAAAACGTGATGATAAACATACCCTGTTCTGGTGCAAGGGAATCAGGTAAGCATTCCACCATCCACCTGCAGTACTTGTCCTGTAACATATCCAGACAAGTCTGACCCCAGGTACATAGCCGCTTCAGCAACATCATCGGTATTACCAACGCGTTTTAGCGGAATTTGATCTGCCCATTGTTTTACAACTTCCGGGTCGAGTTTAGCCGTCATTTCTGTTTCGATATAACCTGGTGCAATAGCATTACATCTAACCCCGCGCGCACCGTACTCTAAGGCTACAGATTTCGTGAAACCTATAACTCCGGCTTTAGAAGCTGCATAATTTGCCTGACCGGCATTACCTCTAAGGCCTACCACCGAGCTAATATTGATAATAGAACCACTGCGCTGCCTCAGCATATGAGGAAGAACCGCTTTGGTGGTATTAAAACAGGATTTCAGGTTAATTCCAATAACTCTATCCCAACTGTCTTCACTCATTCGTAATAAAAGCCCGTCATCGGTTATGCCCGCATTATTGATCAGCACATCAATCCGCCCAAAATGCTTGATGACATCAGCCACCATTTCATGTGTTGCATCATGGTCGGACGCATCGACTCTATATCCTTTACATTTTACACCGCGAACCGTGAGTTCCTCTTCAAGCTCATGAGTTATATCCCTACTTGAGATATATGTAAAAGCGATGTCGGCTCCGGCTCTCTCATAACGATAGGCAATTTCTTTTCCTATTCCTTTGGAAGCTCCTGTAATTAAAGCCGTTTTGCCCTTTAAGAGATCTGCTGCTTGATTGAAATCCATAGACATAATTCTGGAAAAATTTTGGTTTGTTTATGTTTGATTAAAGATACTAAAATACTTCATTCCGAATTTTAACAGGAGAACCATTTGAAATTGCGAATAAGCGTTTTCTTCGAATCAGATTCCGGGAAACGCTTAACCTTTCGACCGTTCATTCCTTGAATTCTTATTGCAACTTGCCGGAAATAAAAAAACCTCGCAAGAATTTGTGAGGCTTTTAACAGCTTAGGCCAGTACTTCAGATACTTTTTTTCCTATTTCGGCAGGGGAATCCACAACATGGATACCACATTCTTTCATGATGCGTTTTTTGGCCTGAGCAGTGTCATCACTTCCGCCAACGATCGCTCCGGCATGACCCATGGTTCGACCCGCTGGCGCAGTTTCGCCGGCAATAAACCCTACGATGGGTTTTTTGCTTCCGCTATTCTGATACCAAAAGGCAGCATCGGCTTCCAATTGTCCGCCAATCTCACCGATCATTACCACACATTCGGTTTCAGGATCGTTTATCAATAGCTCAACGGCCTCTTTTGTAGTGGTACCGATTATGGGGTCACCGCCAATTCCAATGGCCGTGGTTATACCGTGCCCCTGTCGCACCACCTGATCGGCAGCTTCATAGGTAAGGGTTCCCGATTTTGAAACGATTCCAACACGGCCCTTCTTAAATACAAAACCTGGCATGATCCCGACCTTAGCTTCTTCCGGTGTGATAACACCCGGGCAGTTAGGTCCGACAAGCCTGCAGTTGTGATCCTTAATATACTCATATACTTTGATCATATCTGCCACAGGGATGCCTTCAGTAATGGTAATGATGACCTTGATACCGGCTTCTGCAGCTTCCATAATGGCATCGGCAGCGAAGGCCGGCGGAACAAAAATAATAGAGGTATCTGCTCCCAATTCATCAACAGCCTCCTTCACGGTGTTGAAAACCGGTTTATCAAGATGGGTTTGTCCGCCCTTTCCAGGGGTGACGCCACCCACCACATTGGTGCCATATTCGATCATCTGACCGGCGTGGAAAGTTCCTTCACTTCCGGTGAAACCCTGCACGATTATCTTCGAGTCCTTATTGACTAATACGCTCATTTAAATGTGTGTTTTATGAATGGCACAAAATTAATTTATTGAAATGGATTCCTGAAACGCAGGGAGAACTATTTTTTCTTCAGCAGTTCCAAAATTTCTGGGATACGTCTTATGGCAGCGATCTCTTTATATTTCGACCTGAAATCGTCTGCGGGAATTCCGAAATAATGCTTGTTGCCCTCTAATGATTTGCTCACTCCAGATTTTGCCGAAAGTATTGCTTTCTTTCCTATGGTTACACCGGAGGTAATACCGACTTGTCCCCAAATGGTTACTTCATCTTCTATTACCGTACAACCGGCAATGCCAACCTGGGACGCTATGAGGCAATGACGCCCTATAACCGTATCGTGACCAATCTGAACCTGGTTATCGATCTTGGCGCCCTCCATTATCCTGGTATCTCCTGAAACACCACGGTCTATTGTGCAACCCGCACCGATGTCGACATTATCTTCAATAACCACACGGCCGCCGGACAACAGCCGGTCATAACCTTGCGGTCGTTTTTTGTAATAAAATGCATTCGATCCTATAACTGTTCCCGCATGAATAGTGACATGGTCTCCAATGACACAATCGTCATAGATGCTCACGTTGGAATGAATAACACAATTTGATCCTATAGTGACATTGTGGCCCAAAAAGCAATTGGGTTGAACAACTGAATTCTCACCGATTTGTGCCGATTCAGAAAATGAGGTATTCGCTGCCTTAAACGGTTTAAAGCGCTCTGTTAATGTATTGAAATCACGAAACGGATCTTCGGAGATCAACAAGGCCTTTCCTTCCGGACAGTCAACTTCTTTGTTTATCAGGACTATAGTTGCTGCCGAATTAAGCGCTTTGTCGTAATATTTCGGATGATCGACGAATACTATATCACCGGGTTCCACCACATGAATCTCGTTCATGCCGGTAATTTCGAAATCCTCAGGGCCCACAAAAGTACACTCCAGAATTTCAGCGATTTCCTTAAGAGCATATGTCCTGGGAAACTTCATCAGTTCTTAACGCGTTCTTTATAACTGCCCTTTTCGGTTTCGATCTTGATTTTATCCCCTTCATTGATAAAAAGGGGCACATTTACTACAGCTCCTGTTTCAACAGTAGCGGGTTTTGTGGCATTTGTTGCCGTGTTCCCTCTAACGCCGGGTTCGGTATGGGTGACCTCTAGAACCACGCTCGCAGGCATCTCAACAGAAAGCGGCATATTGTCTTCGGCATTGATCAAAACAGTGACCACTGCGCCTTCCTTCAACAGATCAGGTGCATCCAGCGTACTTTTCTGCAGTTCGATCTGGGAGTAATCTTCGGTATTCATAAAATGGTAGGTATCACCATCGTTATACAGGTATTGGAACTTATGGGTTTCAACCCGTACCTCATCTATTTTATGCCCTGCTGAAAAGGTGTTGTCGATCACTTTTCCCGTTGTAACACTTTTCAACTTGGTCCTGACAAATGCCGGACCTTTGCCCGGTTTTACGTGAAGAAATTCAACGATCTTAAAAATGTCATGATTGTACCGTATGCATAAGCCGTTTCTTATATCTGATGTTGTTGCCATACTAACTTTTAATTCGATTTGATATAACCCTTCATGATACCACGATGTGAGTTCTTAATGAACTGTAATATTTCGTCGCGTTCAGGAGTGGCTTCCATTTCTGCTTCAATTATTTCTGAAGCCTGGGTGGTATTATAATTTCGCTGATAAAGAATACGATAAATATTCTGAACTTCACGAATTTTTTCTGTTGTAAATCCTCGTCTTCTAAGTCCAACCGAGTTTATTCCAACATAAGACAGGGGTTCGCGCGCTGCTTTCACATAAGGTGGAACATCCTTGCGCACCAGTGATCCTCCGGTAACAAATGCATGCTTCCCAACTGAACAAAACTGATGCACAGCCGTCATCCCGGCCAGTACCACGTAATCGCCAACGGTTATATGACCTGCGAGGGTGCTGTTATTTGAAAAAATACAATTATCCCCAACAATGCAATCATGGGCAATATGGCAATAGGCCATAATAAGGCAATTATTACCGATCACGGTTTTCATTCTATCGGCGGTTCCCCGGTTTATGGTCACGCATTCCCGTATAGTTACATTATCACCGATCTCGGCTGTTGTATCTTCATCCTTATATTTTAGATCCTGGGGGATGGCCGATATTACAGAGCCCGGAAAAATATTACAATTCTTCCCAATTCGGGCACCTTCCATTATGGTAACATTAGAACCTATCCATGTTCCTTCGCCAATTATTACATTATTGTGGATTGTGGTAAAGGGTTCAATGACGACATTCTTGGCGATTTTCGCGTCAGGATGAACATATGCAAGTGGCTGATTCATAATTATTTAACTTTAGTTATTTGAGCCATAAGTTCAGCTTCTGCACAAAGCTTTCCGTTAGCATAAGCATATCCTTGCATATGGCAAATACCCCGCCTTATGGGGGTGATAAGATCACAATTAAATATCAAGGTATCTCCCGGAACAACCTTTTGTTTAAATTTAACCTTGTCGATCTTCATAAAGAATGTCAGGTAGTTTTCCGGATCAGGCACTGTGCTCAGTACCAGAATACCTCCGGTTTGCGCCATGGCTTCCACAATTAGAACACCCGGCATAACCGGCGCACCTGGGAAATGCCCGGCAAAGAAAGGCTCATTCATGGTCACGTTTTTGGTGCCGATGACGTGAGACTTTGTCAGTTCAAATATTTTGTCGATCAGCAAAAACGGTTGCCTGTGTGGCAGCATGGCCATGATCTGGTTCACATCCATCAGGGGTGGTTGATTGAGATCGATCTGCGGCACCTTGTTGCGCTTTTCGATTTTAATGATCTTCGCCATTTTCCTGGCGAACTGCGTATTGACAAAGTGCCCGGGTTTATTAGCAATCACTTTTCCTTTAATGGGCGTCCGAATCAAGGCCAGATCCCCGATAACATCGAGTAATTTATGACGAGCAGCTTCATTGGGATGATGAAGCGTTAAATTATCGAGAATACCGTTGGGCTTTACAGCGATATTGTCCTTTTTGAAAGCAACCTTGAGCCGCTCCATAGTTTCCGGAGATAATTCCTTATCGACATAAACTATGGCATTGTTCAAGTCCCCACCTTTTATCAGGCCTTTTTCAAGGAGCATTTCCAGTTCATGGAGAAAACTAAAGGTCCTTGAATCAGCAATATCTTTTTTAAAGTCTGAAATATGAGACAGGGTTGCATTCTGAGTCCCAAGTACCTTTGTTCCGAAGTCAACCATAGTGGTCACCTGATATTCTTCGGAAGGA
>JABDPL010000066.1 GCA_013042825.1 Flavobacteriaceae bacterium
CTGTGGTCCCACTTGGGCTCGAACCAAGGACCCTCTGATTATGAGTCAGATGCTCTAACCAACTGAGCTATGGGACCAATATGTAATTTTCTTAACTAAAAATTTCACCTCTTTGATGCTCCCTGCCTGCCGTTACCGCCAGGTAGGCAGGTAACCAACTGAGCCCCGCCTGCCATACCGCAGGTGGGCGGGTATGGGACCGTTTTGTATTTATTCTTTAACCACTGCTTTCCATATCCACTTTTTAGATACTTCTCCCTATTACGAGCCGTGATTCTATCAGGATACTCCTCTTGATGTATTAAACTCCAAGGTCGATATCCTTTTGTACTTTTCGTTCTTCCTAAGTTATGTTCCCTTATTCTATTAGCCAAATTTATGGTCATTCCAACATATAACCGGCCGTCTATCTCACTCTTAAGAACATAAACAAACATCATTATTTCAAAACCCCCTGTCAGATGCTCCCCGCCTGCCACCTTATTAATAGTTGAGGCGGGCAGGCCTGCCTGCCGTTACCGCCAGGTAGGCAGGTAACCAACTGAGCCCCGCGCGCTAATGCATTCGGGCAAGTATGCCTGCTCGCCACCATTATAATACTTTTTATGGCAGGCTGGCGTCCGTTAGGGCCCTGCCTGCCGGCAGGCAGGTGCAATATTACTAACTATTTTCGGGGCTTACAAGCTTTCCTTCCGTTTCATCCATCTCCTGGCACAACTCCACAAGCACACCATTGGTCGACTTCGGGTGTAAAAATACAACCCATTTATTATCCGCCCCGCGCTTGGGTGTCTCATTCAATATATCGAATCCTTCATCTTTTAATCGCCTGACCTCGGCCTTGATGTCTTCTACATCATATGCGATATGGTGAATGCCCTCGCCTCTTTTTTCAACGAACTTTGCAATAGGGCTATCGTCATCTATGGCTTCCAACAGTTCTATCTTACTCTCCCCAAGTTCGAAAAATGATGTCCTTACACCTTCGCTTTCTACAGTTTCTATCTTGTAATGTTCTTTTCCGAACAGGGCTTCAAATAGCTTATTTGATGCCTCCAGATCTTTAACGGCAATGCCTATGTGTTCTATTTTCTTCAGCATGACACAAAATTAGTTCAATTCACCCAAACTTCCCATTATGATGAAGAAATACGCTATTTTTGTGCTATGGAAACAAACAGGCAGAAAAGAATAGCCGGTATTTTGCAGCAGGACATCGCCGAAGTGATACAACAGATGCTGTCTGATTCAGGCCGGCGAAATATAGTTGTGTCTGTTACGAAGGTGAAAGTAACAGCTGACTTGTCTATCGCTAAAGCATATGTCAGTGTGTTTCCAACTTCGCATGCAGCCGAGTTTATGAAGGATATCGAGAAGATAACCCCGCATATCAAACATGAGGTGGCGCAGCGAACACGGCATCAATTCAGGCGCATGCCTGAGCTTGAATTCTTCCTCGATGATTCTCTTGAGTACATCGACCAGATCGATCGCTCATTAAAAGGTCTTGATAACCCTATCGAACATCCCGATCTTTTGGAAAGACGAAAAAAGAAGTAATTGAATGTTCCTTTTTATATAGCAAAACGCTACCTGTTCTCAAAAAGCGGGAACAATGCAATTAACATCATTACCATTATTGCAGCATTTGGTATTGTAGTCGGCTCAGCCGCACTATTTATTGTGCTCTCAGGGTTTGCCGGGCTAAAAGATTTCACCCTGCAATTCTCATCTTTCGTTGATCCCGACCTGAAGGTTCTGCCTGCCACCGGAAAATCTTTCATCCTAACAGCTGAACAGGATTCAATCCTGGCTAATGACCCCGATATCATAAGTTTTTCACGAGTGATCGAGGAGCGTGTGCTCCTGAATTTCGAGGATAAGAACGAAGGGGTGATCCTCAAGGGAGTTGATGGCGAGTTTCCTCAGAAGACCATCGATTCTATACTCTCGCGCGGCCAATGGTTCGATCCCGATAACCGTGAGGTCATCGCGGGCTGGGGCGTTGCCAATACCCTGAATTTGGGTATATTCGATTTTGCCAAAACCATCGATATCTATGTTCCTAAACCCGGGAAAGGTCAGGTGTCTTCGGTTCGCTCAGCTTTCAATTCCATTCGGGCTGTGAATGTGGGCGTCTTCCAGATAAACGAATCGCTCGATCAAGCCTACGTATACAGCAGCATAAACCTGGCCCGGGAATTATTGAATTACCGGCCCGATCAGGTCAGCGCTCTTGAGATCATTACGGATGCTGAAGCAGATTCAGATGAAGTAAAAGCGCGAATTGAAAGTTTGTTAGGCCCTGACCTTATAGTGAAGAACAGGGTGCAACTTAATGATGCCTTGTACAAGATGCTTAATACCGAAAACCTGGCGGTCTATCTCATCTTCACCCTGATCCTTATCATTGCGCTCTTCAACGTGATCGGATCGATAATTATGATGATCCTCGACAAAAAGAAAAACCTGAACACCCTTTATAATCTCGGGATCACAACCCCGGAAATCCGCAGGATCTTTTTTATGCAGGGCAGTTTAATGGCGATTCTCGGTGGATCAATCGGTTTGATTCTGGGAATTATCCTGGTTCTCTTGCAGAAATTTTTCGGATGGATCATGATAACCCCATCGCTTTCTTATCCCGTTAGCATGAAATGGATGAATGTAGTTCTAGTCTTCCTGACGATTACGATTTTGGGCGCGATTGCCTCGAGAATAGCATCTTCCCGAATCTCCAAAAGCCTTGTGCGGTCTGATCAGGCAAATTGATGGTCGCCGAATTTCTCCTCTACTTCATCAAAGGCATCGAATACATCCTGTGGATCATCGGAAGTCACCATGCGCAAGCGGTATTCCTTAAAATGTGGAATCCCACGGAAATAGTTGGTGTAATGTCTTCGGGTTTCAAATACGCCTAGTTTTTCCCCTTTCCATGCGATGGCCATAGATAAATGCCGGCGTGCAGCCTCAACCCGCTCAGCCATGGTTATCGGTAGTAAATGTTTACCCGTTTCGAAATAGTGTTTTACCTCCTTGAAGAACCAGGGATTGCCTATGGAGGCCCGGCCAATCATGGCCCCATCCAGGCCATAGCGGTCCCGCATTTCCATGGCTCGTTCCGGGCTGTTTACATCGCCATTGCCAAACACCGGAATATGCATTCGGGGATTATTCTTAACCTCGGCTATGGGCGCCCAGTTAGCTTCGCCTTTATACATCTGGGATCGGGTTCTCCCATGAATGGAAATGGCCTTGCAGCCCACATCCTGAAGCCGCTCGGCAACTTCCAAAATTCGAATGGAGTCATGGTCCCAACCCAATCGCGTTTTTACAGTTACCGGTAATTTTGTGCGCTTCACGATCTCGCCTGTTAATTTTTCCATCAGGCATACATCCTTCAGAATTCCGGCACCGGCACCTTTGCTTACAACTTTTTTGACCGGACAACCGAAATTGATGTCGACTATATCCGGATTTGATTGTTCAACGATGTCAACCGCCTCAAGCATACTATCGAGATTGGCGCCGAAGATCTGTATACCTACCGGGCGTTCTTTCTCATAGATGTCAAGCTTCATAGTGCTTTTAGCCGCATGACGAATAAGCCCTTCCGAAGAAATGAATTCGGTATAAACCACATCTGCTCCCTGCTCTTTGCATAATGCCCTAAATGGAGGATCGCTTACATCTTCCATAGGTGCCAACAGCAACGGAAAATCTGGAAGTTCTATGTCGGCAATTTTTACCAATCTCTATTTGAATTCTATATCGACTGTGATCTCCTCTCCATCGCGCTTTACAACTACATTCGTCTTGCTTCCTGCTTCAAAAACCGAAAGTGCACGCATATAGCTCATCATATCAACCACAGCGCTGTCACCCATTTTAATTACGATATCACCCTTCTCTAATCCGGCTCGTTGAGCGGGCTTGTCTTCGCTTACACCATCGATTCGCATACCCTCTCCATCGTAAAGGTAATCGGGAATAACCCCTAGTCCGACTTTAAAACGCGGCACCTCTTCACTTTCATTTTTAGTTGTTCGGAATGCCAGTTCGCCGTTATCGTCAAGATCGGTCACCAATTCGGAAATATAGTTTGAAATGGCCTCCATCCCTTCATAATTGATCTTATCTGAATCATCCCCGGGCTTGTGGTAATCCTCATGCTGACCGGTAAAGAAATGCAGTACCGGCACATCGATCAGGTAAAACGATGTGTGGTCTGATGGGCCAACACCAGACTCATTCTCAACAAGCTTAAATTTATCATTGCTCGCGTTTAATACCTGCTTAAAGATAGGCGAAGTCCCTACGCCATATACAGCCAGAGTACTGTCGGCTTTCAGCCTGCCTACCATATCAAGGTTTATCATATAATTGATCTTCTCGCTGTCGATGGTTGGGTTCTTGGCGAAATAGTTTGACCCCAAAAGCCCCATTTCCTCACCGGAAAACGCCATGAATAAATAATTGTTCCCTTTGTTGCTTTTCTTTAACCTGGCGGCCAGGTCGAGCATTACCGCAACTCCGCTGGCATTATCATCGGCACCATTGTGGATGGCCTTCTCTTCACCACGATATAAAGAACCATCACCCCCATATCCCAGGTGATCGTAGTGCGCTCCGATAACAATGGTCTGATCGGCCTGGTTATCGAAATATCCTAAAATATTCCTTCCGGTAATCGTACTATCTGTGGGGTTCATTTCAAACTCGACTTCCTTGTGTGGATCGGTTTTTGGTTTGAAGGAAAAATCCTGGAAATAGCCTTCTGTCCCTTTTGGTGCCAGCCCTAATTCTTCAAACCGTCCTTTGAGATATTCAGCAGCTTTTTTCTCGCCTTCGGTACCTGTTTGGCGACCTTCGAGCGCATCATCAGCAAGAAAAACCACGTCGGCTTTCATGTTATTTTCGTATTTAAACTCCTGTTTGCAACCTACGAGCGTAATAAAAATTACTATCAGCGATATTTGTTTCATCTTTTTAACTCTATTTTTGCGCAAAATTAGCAATAATTACAGTCATGAGATACTTATATGTGCTTATATTTTTAGCCTTACTTTCATCTTGCAAGCTGGAAAAATCGGAAGCCGTTCAGCCTGAAGAACAAACTCAGGCAATGGAGAATTCATTTATCTACCCCGAGGAAAAACACTTCAAGTCGATGAGGCGGGTGACTTTTGGCGGGGACAATGCCGAGGCCTACTGGAGTTTCGACGATAAGCAACTGATCTTTCAATCGAATAATACCAAATGGGGTCTTGAATGTGACCAAATGTTCCTTATGAATGCCGATGAGACATTCGACAGTGTTCCGCCGCCAATGGTAAGCACCGGAAAAGGACGCACAACTTGTGCTTATTTCCTTCCAGACAATAAACATTTCGTATATGGATCAACCCATCTCGGCGGAGACGAATGCCCGGAAGCACCGCTGCGGCGCGAAGGTAAATACGTCTGGCCTATATATGAGAGTTACGATATTTTCGTGGCCGATCTCGAAGGCAATATCACCGGTCAACTAACCACAGAGCCCGGATACGATGCCGAGGCCACGGTTTCACCAAAAGGCGATAAGATCGTTTTTACCTCAATGCGTAGCGGCGATCTGGAGCTTTGGACCATGAACATCGACGGCAGCGATAAGAAACAGGTTACTAGTGAGCTGGGTTACGATGGCGGTGCGTTTTTCTCTCCTGATGGGACTAAATTGATCTTCCGTTCTTCACGGCCAAAAACAGAAGAAGAGATCAAAGAATATAAAGACCTGCTGGCTGAAGGCCTGGTGCAGCCCACAAATATGGAATTGTTTATCTGCAATGCCGATGGAAGCGACCTGCGTCAGCTTACCAACCTTGGAAATGCGAACTGGAGTCCGTTTTTTCATCCAAGCGGAGAGAAGATTTTGTTCTCTTCTAATTTTGAAGCCGAACGCGGATTTCCCTTCAATCTTTACATGATCGATATCGACGGAAAGAACCTGGAGCGCGTGACTCATGGCGAGACTTTCGATGCGTTTCCCGTGTTTTCAAATGACGGAAAGAAACTCATTTTTTCTTCCAACCGTTATAATGGAGGTGGCAGAGATACGAATTTGTTCATTGCCGAATGGCAGGACTAGTAAGAATTAGTCGAGACGTTCACGTTCTTCTTTGTCAAGAGCCTGCTCTGTAGATGCGAGTTTAGTGTTTCCGAAGGTGTAACGGAAGCCAAGACTTATCAGCCTGTTGTCGAGATCGGAAAAGTTGGAGTTGTTCTGATCGAGAAACCTGGTTTTAACTAAAAAATCCTGCTCATTAAACAGGTCTTCAATCCCCAGGGAAAAAACCCCTTTGCCCTTGAATGCTGTTTTTTTAACCATTACCTCACTGAATAATAACGGGTCTACGCGCTGCAGCCCCTGGAGGTTCTTACTTACATAATAAAAAGTAACGTCCACCGTAAGGCTTTTGTCTTTCAAAAGGGAGAGGTTATTGCTTAATTGAGTATAATTCGCCCAGATATCCTGTTCGACATTCTGGCCATTAACCCATCCGATTTGATCTTTTGTGTAGTAGAACGATGTTACCAAGAATACCGACCAGTCCTTCAGCGGGTTGAATGACACCGTGTAATCAAATCCGAGTTCATCTGTAGAATCAAAATTTATCGGTGTATAGGAAATGATATTAGTATTATTATCCTGAATAGGCAATTCGGTAATATTGTTTTTTCTCTTTAAATAGTACACCTCAAAAATATGGGAGCCTAATGATGTGCCCAGGATAAGATGATCGGTAAATACCGGCTGCAGTCCAGGATTACCCGTAACAATGGTATTGTCGTTTAAAAAGAATCGGAACGGATTGAGATTTCTGAAATTCGGGCGGGTGATACTTCGTTTATAGCTGGCATATAACGATGCCCGGTCGGTTAGGTCGTAGCCGATGCTGCTGCTTGGAAACCATTCCAGATAATCCTGAACATTGGCCTCGGCAAGCGAAAGCGATCTCCCTTCAACATTGGTCTGTTCTGCTCGTAAACCGGCATTAAAACTAAACTTCCCCCATTCCTTGCTCAGGTTGATATAGGCTGCATAAACCTGCTCATCATAGTTGAACATGTCGGTATTGGAAATATCAATAATCTCAGCGTCATTTATAATATTCTTCTGAAGGATATTGCTTTCGGTATCAACCTTTGAATATTTGAGTCCCGTCTCGAATGATCCCGTATCATTAATAGGTAATTGATAATCTATTTGCCCTGTGTATATG
>JABDPL010000071.1 GCA_013042825.1 Flavobacteriaceae bacterium
GTCACTTACTTTTAAATATTGAATTTTTAATTACTCCGGTTTCTTCTTTTCGTCTTTCTGAAACGATATGCTCCAGATTCCACGCACCTCATTTACACCATATTCCACGGCCATGTCTTCCGGGTAATGACTTTTGATTTCACTAAGTAGATCAGGTTGGATATCATTCTCTATAGAGCCATGGCACTTCAGGCAAAGGTCATTTGTAACTATAGGATAATAGAAATGGACATCTTCGTTTGTCTCTTCCACAATGGGTTCAAGGGTGTGCTTATTTGTAATAGCGGATTTATAATAACCGATATGTTTCAGTTCCGCTTCGTTCGCCTTATTTAATTGGTTTCTAGGCTTATCCGATATGCGCCTGATGGTTGCACCGAATGAAGCCGCCATACTGTCGGTAAGTTGAAGTGCTTGCGCATTGCAGAAGCTTAAGGCTTCTTTTAGCCCTTGTTTCTGAATTGTACCCATGAGTTTCATGCCTAGAACTTTTTTTGTTTCTGTAGCATATGTGAGCCCGATTTCCCCAGCAGACAAGGCCTTTGAAGAAACTACTTTTTTCCCTTGATTTCTATAAGCCCTGTTAGGATGAATTTCTCTCCAGTGGGCCTTGAACCAAACCGGTTCCTCGATTTCAAATTCATACAAATACTCCCCGATCATCTCGATGTCCTCTTTCTTAAAGGGCTGATAGGGCATAAGTCCGAATTTTTCGATTGCGCCTTTCATTTTTGCTTTTTCCAGATCGGGTTTATCCAGGAAATTCCATAGCCCGGCAATAAATTCTTCCTTGGTGGGTTCGTCCATGAGATACCGGGCTTTAATCGCTATCATCGGAGGGCCGATCCTACCATTGTGCTCAAGAAGGCTTGGATTATGGCAGATATAGCAATTGGTTTCCATGAGAGTCTTTCCCCGGTGGCTGTCGACGATCATTGGTTCGCTGTCTTCCAGTTTTTCTTCCGTTGATGCCGAATTCGAATTATTACAACCGCTAATTAGCAGCATCATAATTAATATTCCCAATTTATATATGAACCTCCTAAACATAATCCGGGTTCTTAAATTAAAACATTCAAGATGCAACACAGGGACAGGTATTACGAAAGTTTTTCTTCCAGGCGACTCAGTCGTTCTTCGATTGTAATCAGTTTTTCAATGATTATGATATGCGTTTTCTTGGCGTCGATGCCAACCGGACTGGTATCGCTTTCGATCTCGAGTGCGATTTTTTCGTATAGTTTGGGATCCATATGAGTTTGTTTAAATAAATGTATGATAGCCCTCCAAATAAAAAAAGACCAGGAGGCTTCCTCAAAAGTAGATCATGAGCGTGAGCAAATCAGTAACAAGAGTTACATATTCGTGATATCCGGCCGTGTTCCTTCGGCAGGGATTCCCGATGTGCAATCAGGGCACTTTTGCCCGGCCGAAAGGCATTTATATCAGGAATTACAGCCTAAAATTTTGGAAATTATCGTCTTCTAAGTCAGCGAGTTCCCCCATCTGTTTCAACAGGTCAAAAGTGCGCGCAGCTTCTTTATGATCTATGGTACTTATGGCAGCACCCGCATGAACCAGAACATAATCATCAACCCATGCTTCGGGACCCAGCGCGAGGCTTACTTCTTTGATTATTCCATCGAAGGAAACCTTGGTGGTTCGCATGATCTCGTTTTCATTCGGAATGATCTCAATGAGTCGGCCGGGAACTGACAGTCAAATATTTAAGATGATTTTTTGTGATTCTCTTGTAACCAACTGTACCAGGCATCCATGCCCGTGCCTTTTGTTGCTGAAAGCTCAAGAATCGTCATGTCAGGATTGATTTTCAAAATATTACCCCTTAGTTCATCCATGTCACATTCGAGATAGGGCAACAGATCGATTTTGTTTATTAAACAAACGTCAGAACTGTGAAACATGTCCGGGTATTTAAGCGGTTTATCCTCGCCTTCCGTAATACTGATTATGACCACGCGATGGTGTTCCCCAAGATTAAACATGGAGGGGCAGACCAGATTTCCTACATTCTCGATCATCAATACCGAGTCGTTATCCATTTTTAGTTCCTGAACGGCCTTATAAATCATGTCGCTTTCCAGGTGACAGCCTTTGCCCGTATTGATCTGAATAACGGGAGTTCCAGTTTGCGCAATCCTATTCGCGTCATTCAGTGTTTGTTGATCGCCCTCTATTACATAAATAGGGATAGCATCCTTTAAATGCTCTAAAGTACGCTCAAGAACTGCCGTTTTTCCTGATCCAGGCGAGCTTACCAGGTTGAGTGCCATTATACCTTTGGCATCGAAATACCCCCGGTTTTGTGCCGCATGAAGTTCATTGTGATGAAGCACATCCCGCTCAACCTCGAGAAGGGTTTTTCCTTCATGGGTATGTGAGTGTGCA
>JABDPL010000074.1 GCA_013042825.1 Flavobacteriaceae bacterium
GGCTTTTGTATCGGGATTCAGGCTGTCAAATATCGCAGCCAAAATCAATGAATATACCGGTCAGAATTTGATTGGGGAGTCGGCCGTAGCCAGGAAATATGATTTATTCAAGCGATCTGATAACTATCCGTTCTATCTCGATTTTATGGTGCCCAGCCATACGATTTCGTCATGCGACTTGTCGAATTATGATTATTACCATCATGTCGATGACGAATCTGAGCGAATGGATTTTGATTTTATGTCAGAATTGATTGAAGCTTTGGTCCCTGCAATAGGGACTATGGCAAATACTAAGACTAAGGAAATAATGCTTTATGGCGAGTAAGAAAAATATCATCATTACAGGTACCAGCAGGGGAATCGGATTTGAAATGGTTCACTTTATGGCAGAAAAAGGTCATCAGGTCCTGGCGCTGTCCCGCAATGCGCTTCCGGTAAAAAATATAGGTCTAGATCATGTTAAGGCCTTCGCATTCGACCTCGGATCGACTGTTGATCATGAGAAGGTTGAAAAATTCATCAGCGATGACTGGAAGCATGTTGATATCCTTATTCACAACGCCGGTTCATTGATCTGTAAACCCTTTAGCGATACCAGCCTGGAAGATTTTAAGCAGGTATTTACCACAAATGTTTTCGGTGTGGCCGAGTTAACCAGGAGGGTTTTGCCCTTTATGAATAAAGACGGACATGTTGTTAATATCAGTTCTATGGGAGGTGTTCAGGGAAGTATGAAGTTCCCTGGCCTGGCAGCCTACAGTTCAAGCAAAGGAGCCCTGATCACACTTACCGAATTGCTTGCCGAGGAGTATAAGGAAACGGGACCGAGCTTCAATGTTCTCGCCCTGGGAGCTGTGCAAACCGAAATGCTGGAAGAGGCTTTTCCGGGTTATAAAGCCCCGGTCACTGCTGAGGAGATGGCCCGATATATTGCGAATTTTGCCCTTTCAGGCCAGCGTCTCTTCAACGGTAAATTGCTTCAGGTATCCAGCTCTACGCCATAATCGTTAAATGACCTCATTTATCGATCAGACCCACGTGGGATTTATTATATTTACTCGAAAATCGAAAGATTAAGATGAAAAAGAAATCCTGGATTCTTCCTGTCTTAAACAGTCTTTTATTCATCGTATTCATGCCTTCTGCCTATGCCCAGCAATTCCAGCAGGTACAGGATGTTTCAGGTCTTGGTCAGATGCAACAGAACGCCGGAGTGGCAGTAGCCGATTATGATGGAGATTTCGATCTCGATTTGTTTATCGTGGCTAAAGCCATCGATGTGGAAGATGATAATAAAACGATAAGTCGATTATTCAGGAATAATGATGACGGATCATTTTCTGATGTCACTGATGAGGCGGGCTTGCTGGACCTTTCGACTGCGGACCTCGTTGCTGAAGATTTCTTCGGACTTGACGGATTCAAACATGGTGCTTACTGGGGAGATTATAATAATGACGGATTTCCGGATCTGCTCCTAACGCATTCCTACAGAATTCAACTCTACAGAAACCTGGGAAACGGCACCTTCTTTGAAGTTTCCGATATCGCGGGATTTGAAGATGAAAATGGCTGCCGGAATACCGGGGCGACCTGGTTCGATTACAATAATGACGGTTTTCTCGATATATACCTGAGCGTTTGGGATGAATGCGATAACAATTTCCTTTATCGGAATAACGGCAATGGTACCTTTACCGATGTTACCGTCGAAACCGAAGCCGGTGGAACAGGCCTGGCCAGCTATACCGCCCTGCCATTCGATTTTAATTCCGATGGCTGGAAGGATATCTATGTAACTAACGATTTTGATGATCCGAACGATTTATTTATCAATCAGAACGGAACATCTTTCGAAGAACAATCGCAGCAGTATGGCGTTAACAGCATGGCTGATGATATGGGTGTCACCGTAGGAGATTACAACAACGATGGGTATTTCGATTTATTTATCACCGCCATCGACAAAAACATACTATATACCAATCAGGGTGATAATACATTTATAGACCAGGCTGCTGAAAAAAATGTGGATAACACGGGCTGGGCCTGGGGCACGCGCTTTGCAGACTTCGACCTTGACGGCGACGAAGACCTCTTTGTTGTAAACGGCTATGAGTTCGAAATAAGGAGTACAGAGGAAAATGTTTATTTCAGAAACATGAATGTTGAAGGGCAGGATACCTTTATGGATGAATCTGCCCAGGCAGGATTGGGGGATCTTACCATAAGTGTTGAGGCCGTTGATTTCGATTACGACAATGATGGCGATCTCGATATTTATGTAACCAACTCCGATCAGCAATCGATTCTCTATGAAAACAAATTGCTGAATTTCGATGAGCCTTCTGCATTAAACTGGTTTAAGGTTGTATTGGAAGGGACGGTTTCTAATCGCGATGCCATTGGAACAACGCTTACCCTTCAAACCGAAACCAGAACTATAAAACGATATTATACGGGTGTGGGGTTCCTGGGCCAGAGCCTGCAGCCTGTGCATTTCGGACTAAATTCCGATGAGCAAATCCTGGAACTGCAATTAGACTGGCCTTCCGGTTTACAGGAGGTATATAATGTATTGGATGTAAATTCCATTGTTAAGGCTGTTGAGGGGCAAGGCCTGCAAGTATTGGACGAAGGTCCGAGTATAAAGATTTATGGCTGTACAGATCCACAATCCTGTTCCTTCAACCCTGACGCTACGGTCGATGATGGCAGTTGCACCTATCTTCCATCTGCCTCGATTTCCGGGGCAACGAACTCGGGTTTCCTGAAAAGAGAAAGTTATTCCTATCCCATCGAAGACGGATCGATTGCAACCTGGCAGGTAGAGGGCGGTGAGATTCTAAATGGCCAGGGTACCGGGACGATTACGGTGCGATGGGGATTAGAGGAGACCGGACACCTAACAGTGCGCGAAAATAATTCACAATGCTTTGGCCTAGATGTTGAGTTTGACGTGAATTTAAGCATCAACGCTATTGATCCGGATAAATCTATTGTCAGGATTTGGAACGAAGCCCTGCTCGAGGCTATAAGAGGAGATTTTGCAAGACCCACGGTTCATGCCAGGAATCTGTTCCATGCCAGCGTAGCTATGTATGATGCCTGGGCTATTTATGATGATGAAGCCCGACCGTATTTAATAGGAAACGAGCTGAATGGTTTTAGCAGTGAACTCTTGGATTTTATCCCAATTGAAGATGTTGAAACCTCCAGGAGGAAGGCTATAAGTTATTCTGCTTATCGACTGCTGTCCCACAGGTTTCAGAACTCGCCCCAGGCGGAAGCCATCCAGCGTCGCTTCGACCTGATCATGGAACAATTAGGATATGAAACTGAATTTACCACCACGACTAACTATCAGTTTGGCAATGCGGCGGCATTAGGCAATTACATAGCTGAGACCATCATATCATACGGACTACAAGATGGATCACGTGAACAATTCGATTATGATAATGCCTATTACGAACCGGTTAATGAAGTCTTGATTCCCGACAACCCCGGAAATCCATTAATTTCCGATCCTAACCGTTGGCAACCCCTGAGCCTGGATTCTTTTATCGACCAAAGTGGAAATCCTGTTGACGGGTCGGTTATTGATTTTTTGAGTCCGGAATGGGGTAATGTATGGCCATTTGCAATGCAAGATGATGACAAAACCGAATATATTCGGGACGGTAATACATACGCGGTATATAACGATCCGCTCGATCCGCCTTATCTCGAACCAACCGGAATGGAGACTTCCAGTGAATCTTACAAATGGGGTTTTTCAATGGTGTCGGTTTGGGCATCACATCTGGACCCTTATGATGGGGTGATGTGGGATATTTCACCGGCAACGATCGGTAATGTTGACTTCGGTGATTTTCCAACGGCATTTGAAAACTACCCGGCATTTTACGATTTCCTTGAAGGGGGTGATATAGGTTCCGGCCATGGTATTAATCCGTTAACATCGGAACCCTATGAAGAACAATTGGTTCCACGCGGCGATTATGCACGAGTTCTTGCAGAATTCTGGGCAGATGGCCCGGATTCGGAAACACCACCGGGTCATTGGTTCACCATATTGAATTATGTTAATGATAATCCTGTATTTGAAAAACGATTCGCCGGTGAAGGAGAAATTCTCGATCCTTTGGAATGGGATGTCAAGGCCTATTTTATCATGGGTGGTGCCATGCATGATTCTGCCATATCGGCCTGGAGCATTAAGGGCTGGTATGATTACATACGGCCTATATCGGCAATTCGCTATATGGCCTCACAGGGACAAAGTTCCGATGATACTCTAGACAATTATAGTCCGGAAGGAATTCCCTTGATCGAAGGCCTAATTGAGGTGGTTCAACCCGGGGATCCGCTTGCAGGATTTTTCAATCAAAATGTTGGCAAGATCAAACTGTACACCTGGCGCGGTCATGATTATATCGATAATACTGAAACCGATGAGGCCGGTGTAGGTTGGATACTCGCAGATAATTGGTGGCCTTATCAACGGCCAACTTTTGTAACCCCGCCGTTTGCCGGTTATGTTTCCGGACATTCAACCTATTCAAGAGCAGCGGCCGAGGTGATGACCCTTATAACCGGTGATGCTTTCTTTCCCGGAGGCATGGGAGAGTTTATTGCCAGGCAAAATGAATTTCTCGTTTTCGAGGAAGGCCCTTCCATGGATGTGATTTTACAATGGGCTACGTACAGGGACGCTTCCGATCAATGCAGTTTGTCGCGTATCTGGGGTGGTAT